>JAEUHE010000231.1 GCA_016793885.1 Verrucomicrobiales bacterium | reverse complement strand
TTACGATGATGAGTTGTATCTAAAACAGCTCGAACAACGCAAAGCTCCCATCGCAAAACGCGCTCGCCAGATCGCTCAAGAAATGGCGGCCTAACCTAAAAAATACCTTGATTGGTTCACCTCAGCTGTTGGCTAATCTCTGTGAACCCTGCGGGTTCTCGATTCCCGAGCACTCAGTGAGAAACTCCTGTCGTGGCCAACTGGTCTAGTGTGCATCTTTGGAGGTCAAGATGAGAGAGGGTTTCCTCGATGCATATCTTCACGGACGTCTCGAAGCGTCTTGGACTGCTGTAGACGCCTACAGATTTCGGTGCCCCGGAGGGGGATCGCGACTCCGCCGTGGGGAGGAAAGCGGCAGAGGTCTGCACGACGAGTGAACTCTAAGCTTGGTCGGATCGATTCTCGATCAACTCCAAATAGGCACACACCGTTGCGACGCGTCTGGGAGAATTCCTGGCTCGCGACCGCTTTCCAAGTAACTACAACCCCTTTCATCGATTGAGACTGGAAACAAAAAAGCGGCCGGGCGTTGTTGGCCCGGCCGCTTTGATGAGGAAACCGATTGAACCCGCTCGATGTGCTACTGCCGGGATCGGTAGAACTTGCTCGGTCCAGTCGTGGGAACCGTGATCTGGCCAGCGCCAGCCACAGCGGACCAAACCGGATTGGTCAAGGAGGACGTTTCCTCCAGCGTTCCGGTGAAGGTGATCGTCACCGTGTTGACGCCCGATGCGATACTCACCGTCGGAGCCGTCGGGGGCGTGGTCCACGTATAGTATGCCGGAACCGCTTCCACCTTGTCAGGCTCGTTGATCAACGTGCGCGTGCCGTCGGTGTTCAACATATACCACTCCAGGTTGGCGCTGCCCTCGCTCTGATAGTACATCAGCCGGAACGGGTAGATACCCGCCTTGGGGACGTAGAATTGGAAGGGCGTGTTGGCCAGACCCCGCGTTCCCACGGGGGCCAGGGCATCGAAGAAGCCCAACGTGACGCTCGATGCGGGATCCTTGGGGTCAAGCCCTGCTCGCACCAGGTAGCCATCGGTGCTGTTGGGGAATCCGGTCCAATCCGTGTTGACCGCCATGGTGTAAATGCCCGGAGCGGTAAACTCCAAGGCCGCCAGAATCTCTTCCGCAAAGTCCACCACTGTGCCCAGTGCTCCAGGGATGCCCGGGAACGGAATGTTGGGATAGTCAGGACTATTGAAGTAACCATTGGCACCGGTGCCGGTGTCGAAGTTGATGAAGCTCGGCCAGATAAAGAACCCTTCGGCATCAACACCACCTGCATCGTCGGCATTGGCAATGTTGGGCCCGTTTTCTCCAGTCAGGATCGCTTCATTGTAGGCGATGGTTCCTTCTTTAGTGCCGCCCTCGATCTGGAAGGTGCGGATCCGGAATCCGCGCGCGTTCTTGTCTACGGCGCTGTCCGGCAGGGCGTCCGATGCGGAGAGACTCGCGTAGGAAGCCACCACGAAGTCCGCGCTCTTGCTGAACGAGGTGGACTTGGTGTCCTTGACGGCGAGGTTCACGGTATGGCTGGACCCGGAGGCGAGAGGCAAGCCGGGAACCGTGTAGGCGATGGTGGTGGTCGCCCCGCTCTTCGTTACGGACGTCGGGACCACCGGGGCACCGTCGAGGGTCAGAAGGATCGTGGCTGGATCCAAGACGCTTCCCGCCGCATCGGTGACTCCCAAGCTAAACCCGAGGGGAGAGACGCTAGGGCGGGCGATGGTCAGTCCGCCATCTCCGGCCAGAGGAATGGATCGATAGTCCAACTGCTCCACTCCCAGCATCCCACTCGAGACCTTCAAACGGTCCACGGAGCCGATATACTGCAGCGCGCCGTTCCACTCAGCACCAATGCTGAAGATCTTCTGCGTGCGGGTGAAGTTAACCCCGCTGGTGTAGGGACGGGTATCTCCCAGAACGCCGTCGACATAGAATCGCAGTTCGACTCCGGGCTGATGAACCACCGCGATATGATGCCAGGCGCCATCATCGGGAATGGCTGCCGATGAGGACACGTCGGCAATGCCAAGTGTGGTAACGAAGACCGTCCGGTTGTTGTTCACCGAGAAGGAGACCGCACCGCCCGGGCCATTGGCGTAATAGAACACCTGTCGGCCGGCCGGGTTGCCGTTGAACTTGACCCAAGCCTGCAAGGTGAAGGACGGGTTGGTCGGATCCAGGGCCAGGCGGGTATCAGGATCGTTGACGACAAAGTACTGCCCGGGTTCGAAGTGTACCGCGGAGTCGCCCACCAGACCGGAAGGCGCTTCGCTTTCGAAGGTCGGCGGATTCGCTGGAACCGCGGGCGAACCCGCGAGGCTATTGATACTGTCGGTCACCGTGGTGCCAGAACCTTCATCAAATCCGAAGTCGATCAGTTTCGAAGGCGGGACGGCCTGGAAGTCCAGCTCATCGGGAGCCAGGATCCCGCTCGACACCTTCAAACGGTCCACGGAGCCGATGTATTGCAGCGCCCCGTTCCACTCGGCACCGATGCTGAAGATTTTTTGGGTCCGGGTGAAATTGACTCCGCTGGTGTACGGCACGGTGTCACCCAGGACACCGTCCACGTAGAATCGAAGTTCGACTCCCGGTTGGTGGACCACCGCGATATGATGCCAGGCGCCATCGTCGGGGATGGCGGCCGCCGACGAGACATCCGCGATACCCAGCGTGGTCACGAACACCGTCCGGTTATTGTTCACGGAGAAGGAGACCGCACCGCCCGGGCCGTTGGCGTAATAGAATACCTGACGGCCGGCGGGATTTCCCGCGAAGTTCACCCAAGCTTGCAGCGTGAAGGAGGGATCTGCCGGATCAAGTGCCAGTCGAGTATCAGGATCATTCACGATGAAATATTGTCCCGCTTCGAAGTGAACCGCTGAATCGCCGGGCTTCGCGGAAGGGGTAGCCGTCTCGAAGGTGGGAGGGTTCGCTGGCACCGCCGGGGAGCCTGACAGACTGTTGATCGTGTCGGTCACTGTCGTTCCGGTTCCTTCGTTGAACCCGAAATCGATCAGTTGGCTCGCTCGTTTTAGAGGCGTGATAGACGTGGATTCGGTGTCGAACGCCACCACATCCTGAATCCTCGCTTTGAAGTTTGGAAATTCCGGATCGTTGTTGTTGTCGATCTCGAGAAGATCTCCGCCATCCGATGTGGCGAGGACGAAGATGGGCAGTTGAACCGAGGATCCGTTCCAGATCAGCGGGCCGACGGAAACATTGGCGGAGACTCCGTTCACCCAGGGAAGGGGCGTTGCCAGCGTGGCGACTGGAGCGCCGTCGAGCAGGAGTGTCTCGATGGATTGGATGTTGAAGTTTTTCGCGGAGCTGAGGTCGGCGTCCGTGCCGTCGGTCGTCAGGGTTCCGGAAATGGTCTGGCCTTGTCCCGTGGTGCTGAATTTCCAGAGCACAGCCGCCGTGATCTGGTGAGCTGGGAGTAGGAGTGTCAAGAGTAGGATGAGCCACTGAGGTCGTTTTTTCATAGGGTATAGGAGGATTACAAACAGATAAACGCACGTCTGAATTCTGAGTGCTGTTGGCACTAGATTCCCTGAGCTGGAGAGTGTCAATAGCTTTTCCTCAATTTGGTTTCATGAGTTGGATGAGTGCGATGAGTTTCGCGGCCTATCGATCCAGGAGCGTGACACTCGATTTCTTTTGAGATAACCTGAAGTCATGATCGGGAATCTACGTGCGTATTCTGTTTCCACCTGGGTTGTTGTTGCCTCCCTTTTGGGTGGCTGGTCGTCATGGGCCGGGCGGATTGTCGTGTCCAATGATGAGTTTCCCCTCTCGAATGCCGGGTTCATCGAGCCGAACGATGCACAGCGATTCGCTCTCAATCTCGCCACTTGGTTTGTCGATTCCCGTGCCGGGCGGTTTCTAGTCATTTCGAGCGACCAAGGGTTGGTGGGGGACCGACTGGCAGCGACGATGACCGGGGCAGGGCACCTCTGGACGGTCACCAATCAAGCTCCCACCGACCTGGAGGCTATGAAGCCCTATGACGCGATCTTCGTGTGCAACACGGCCGTCCCCCCTTTGCTGCTCATCGACTACGTCAACGGAGGCGGAAATGTGTGTGTCGTGGGGCTGGGGTTGCCCGCCGATGGCACCTTGTGGAACCCGTTCCTTCGGCGGTTCGGACTGGAATTCTCGACCATCCGCACCGAAGGGCCAGTCGATCTGTCGGTTTCGAGCGCGCATCCGCTGTTCGCCGGGGTGGACCACCTGCGTCAGTTCATCGGTAGCTCGATCCGCGATTTGGATCCGGGTGATACTTCTAGCGAGGTCATCTTGAGCTCGTCTGGACTGGGACTCTTTGCCGTGGCCGATTCCCGCACGTATCGAGATTTCGAGATTCCCTCCGTAAGGGTTTCTGAAGTGGAGATTTCCTGGCGGGGGAAGCCTGATACCTCCTATCGCATCGAGTACAGGTCGACGCTCACCGACAACCTCTGGGTGCAGTTGGACCCCAACTACTGCGTCACCGGAGATGGCTCGATCTTGCGATACCTTGATCGGGTTTCCATACAGGAGCCTCGACGGTATTATCGTGTGGTGGTGGCTGACTGCTCGGGCGAGGTTCTCCAGGGGCGCATAGTCAATTGACGGGCTGATTGGATGCGCAAGAAAGGTGGTGAAGGCACAACGGACGAGAGCCATATCAAGTGTGGCAGCCCTCTCTAAGCATTACCCAGAAGAAGTGTTAGAATCTCACAGGGATTCCGCCTGTAAGCCCAGGGTTGGTGCCACGCAGGAGCGCCTACCCTGGGTAAGTCGTCGTTTTCTGACCCGAGTGAACTACAAGCCTCCTCGGGCCGCTTCGCTGTCAACCCCATCGTGGGTTGCGGTTCCTTTGGGTTTTTGAGTGATCCAGCGCAACCCGCGATGGGGTTGGGAATTCTCTGGCGTTTCCCCAGGGTAGCTCGTTACTCGCAACCCTGGGCTTTGAGGCGCTATCCCGTTGGGATAGGGACCAAAGAGCCCCGAACTTGTGGGTAATGCTTAGAGCCCTCTGCCGCTTTTGTCCCCTCGACGGAGTCGGGATTCCCGGATCCTCACCCACTTTTAACCCGAACTTTGTCGGTTGCGGACGAGCTTTGTCTTGTGAACTCTCTGATTCCGGCCGATGATCATGATTGAATGACGTTGTACTCAAGGTTCGTGGCCCTCGTTTGCCTTTTGGTGGCCTTCGGTTGGAACTGCCGCGCCGCAGATCTGCTCATCGATGCCGTGGAATTGAAGTCGGATGCTCGAGTCGAGATTCGCTTCACCCCATCACCCTCCTCTTACTACCGGCTGTTCCGGGGCAGGGAGTTGCGTTCAATCCGAGACCTGGTGCAGGTTTCCTTGACCAGTCCCATGGTCACGGTTGCCACGGAAGACCAAGGCTTTTTCCAGTTGGAACAGATTTCGCGCGCCGCGGGCTTGGATTCCGATGCGGATGGACTGCCGGATCTTTATGAATTGGGGCGGCCCTCGTTTCAGCCGCTGAATCCTGCTGACGCCCGGTTGGACTTCGATCGGGATGGCATTCCCAACGTTGAGGAGTTCCAGAACGGGACAGATCCGGAAGTGGGCGAGCTGCGGCCCACCACGGTGACGGCCTCTCCGGCTCAAGGGGATGATGGGGTTTCCGTGCATCGGGAGACCGTGCTGTCATTTTCTCGCCCGCTGTCGGTGGGAGCCACCTTGGACAACGCGACGTTGCGGGCTGACTCCCTTGGTCGCGCCATCTTGGTTCGACGTGCTATCTCTCCCGACCGACGACGGGCCACACTGTTCTACCTGGAGCCGCTTCCCTCTGGAAGCCGGGTGCGGGTGACTCTGGATGGGGCGCGGCTTCTGGATGATCGTGGGATTGCGGTCGACGGGGATGCGGATGGTCAGGCGGGAGGGGTGATGGTTGTTGAGTTTGACACCGCGCCCAGCTCGGCGGTTCCAGAGACCGCGGTGATCGGGCGCGTCTTCGCCTCCGAGTTGCGGCCGGGCACCGACACAGGGATCAACGCTGTGAACCGCCCGCTCGCTGGTGTGATCGTCACCGTGGATGGGCAGGAAGAGTCGCTCCGGACGGTCACCGACGCCGACGGCAACTTCACCTTGAAGCCTTCGCCGGCGGGAAGGTTTTTTGTGAAAGTTGATGGCCGCACTGCCGTCGGCAGCGACTGGCCCAGCGGCAATTATTATCCGATTGTGGGCAAAGCGTGGGAAGCGGTGGCAGGCCGATTGGACAATCTGGCTGGGGGGAATGGTCAGATCTTCCTGCCGCGTATCGCGGCCGGGACCCTCCAAGTCGTTAAGACATCTGGCAACACGGTGGTGAGCTTTCCCGACGACGTGCTGCGGGCGAATCCGGCGCTAGCCGGAGTCAGTCTGTTGATCCCTCCCGGTTCCTTGTCGGACGATGCGGGCCTCCGAGGTGGCAGGATTGGCATCGCCCCGGTTCCACCGGACCGGCTTCCAGAACCGTTGCCGGACGATTTGCAATTTCCCCTGGTCATCACGGTTCAGAGCGATGGCCCCCAGAACCTGTCCATTCCAGCTCCGATTTGTTTTCCGAACCTTCCCGATCCTGAAACGGGCCTGGTGGCAGTGGGCGGGAGCAAGTCGGCATTGTGGAGTTTTGACCACGACAAAGGCTATTGGGAGATCGTGGGATCCATGACGGTTTCGCCGGACGGCTCCCGTGTGTGCACCGACCCGGGAGTCGGCATCCAGCAGCCGGGCTGGCATGGAGTCCAACCGGGCGCTTCGGGCAGCGGTGGGGAGGTCGAGAAGGAAGAGGAGCAATGCTCTGTACTGATTGTGGGCCCGATTGGCGGCACCACCAATGTGGTGTACTCCTTTGGGACAAGTATCAGCGGGGGCGGCAGTTGGTCCTGGAGTGCTCCGGGGGGCGAGCCGTCGGCTGGTTCTGGCCCTGAGTTCTCCACTCGGTATGCCCAGCTCGGCGACTATCAGATCACCGTGGCTTATACCTCTCCTGATGGTGAGCAGGAGTGCTCCGATGTGCACACCGTGCGGATTACGCCCGACGAGTGCCGGGTCTCCATTGGCGGATTTGTCCGCGCGGTGGCGGGTGTGCGAGAGACCTATCAAGCCACGGTGCATCCAGAAGTTGGAACCTACCGATGGAGCGTGGACTCGGGTGGATCCTTGTTCGGGCAGGGCGATGGTCCAACGGTGGATGTGGCCTGGCGAACTGGGGGGCGGCATGTGTTGAAGCTTGTCTACACCACCAAACCACCTTCGGGTGCCCCGCAGACTTGCGAGGATGAGGTAAGTGTTTTCGTGGACGAAACTCTCGAACTTCTGGACCATCGGGACCTTCCGCTTTCCGACGCGGAGCCTCCTTTCGTTGGCTCGACGATCACGGTTCACGGAAATCTCTCCAGCTCACTCGGCCGGTATGAGTGGAGCGGCAGCGAGGGCGTGAATATCCTCAACCCCGCTTCATCGCACACTCAGATTTCCTTTAGTTCTCCGGGAATGAAGGTCATTCAGGCCACGTTCACACCGTTTGAGGAGTCCGGAAAATCCCAAACCCGCCTCGTGACCCTGCGCGTGCGAGATACCTGCACGGTGGTCCTCACACCTCTGCGCAGCGTTGCCGCGGTAGGTGACCCCGTCACCGTGACCGTCACGACCGCCCCGGACTCGGGTGGTACGGTCAGCTGGGAGGCGGTGGGTGCCACGCCAGCCACCGGGACCGGTCGCTCCTTCACGACGCGGTATGCCAAGGAGGGAATCTATCAGGTGACGGCGACCTACGAGACGGCCCAAGGCGAGCGGTGCAGCGTCCTGGGCAGTGTGCAAGTTGGTGCCATCGATTGCCGTTTGACCTTGAGCGGTCCCTCGGTCCTGGAGCCTGGAGAGGTGGGAGACTTCAGTGTCCTGGGAAACGGCACGAGCGGGTTTTATGCGGCGAAGGTGGCCACCACCGGGGAAAGCCTCGGTTTCGGCCAGCCTGGAGACGGGGTGCCGTTCGAGTTCGGAGTGGGATTCAACTCTCCTGGAACCTACACCGTTGAGGTTGTTTATCTGGGCACGTTCGCGTTGCTCACCCCCGGTGAGTGCACCTTGACCCACACTGTCACGGTTTCAGGCCCGACTCCACCCGTGCCCAGTCTTGCGGATGTCTCAGGCGCGGGGAGTCCAGCGGTTCGTCCGGTCAAGGGGAGGAACTATTACGCGCGGGTCAACCTGAAGACCGGCTCCATCCGGCGCGGGCTGACGGCCGCGAATGGCGTGGCCCACCCTCGGCCCGTGCGCGTGGCCTCACTTACCCGCTTCCGGGAGTATTTGCTCAACGAGCGAACGCTGAAGGTGGCGATCGAAACCTTTGAATCTCCGGCGGACGGTGTCCCGTTTGGGTTTCCGCGATTCCTCCTTCAACCAGACCTCAGCCCTGATGGCGACCGCGACGGCCTCAGCGACTTGGCGGAGTTCATAGTGGGAACGGATCCGACTCGATCCGACACCGATGGTGATGGAGTGAACGACGGGACCGAGGTGCGATCGGGAACCCAACCTTTGGGTGAAGATCCCGGTGAGCCCGGCGCACTGGGGGGCGCGGCGACCTCGGGTTATGCCTGGGATGTTTGTGTGGAAGGGGACCGAGCTCTTCTCGCGGCCGGCGCAGCCGGTCTGGAAGTGTTTAACGTCTTCGAAACAATGCCGCCAGTCCGCATCGCGCAACTGAAGCTGGGCGGTGAAGCCACCGCGGTTGCTTGCCTGGGCCGGAATGCCATCGTGGCCGTCCGTGGCGCCGGCTTGGCCATGGTGGATCTGGAAGGCCCCTCCGCCCCATCACTTCGAGCCCTGACTCCGACCGGTGCTGAGGTTTCCGGAGTTGCCATGAGCGGAGGCTTGGCGGCTGCAGCTCTGGAGGATGGTTCGCTTCTGTTGCTGGATTCAGCCACGGGCACCGTCATTCAGAAGCTTGAGCTGGGGTATCCTCTGGACGACGTTTTGGTCTCGGGTAGGTATGTGTATGTGCTCGGCAGATCCGGAGAGGACGCCTTGGTCTCCGCGGTCGAGGTTCGTGATGGATTCGCTTTTGTCTCGGGCAGCGCTTCTTCCAAAGGAAGCCGTGGTGCTGGGGGGAGACGCTTGCGGTTGGTCTCGGGCTCGGACCGGCTCTTGGTCATCCATACCGCGGGATTTAGTATCATCGATTTGACCAATCCTGGGCAGCCTTCGGTTGAGGCGCAGGTTCTGACAGGCCAGTTCGGCTGGCGACACGCAGCGATGTTGGGCGAGAACCTGTTCGCGGCTGCTGATCCGGTGAGCACCGACGACGGAGCGCACGACGTTCAGATCTACCGTTTTGAGCCCGGGGGTACGACTGTTTCCTTCGATCAGCAGATTCCGACTCCTGGAAGTGCGGAGGCGGTCGCCATCCGCCAGGGGCTTGGTTACGTGGCGGACGGTGCGTCCGGGCTACAAGTGGTACGTTTTCAGGACGCAGACCGGGCTGGTCGGCCTCCTCTGGTGAGCTGGGCAAGTCCGCCGGTAGAATCTCGCGTGGAGGAAGCAAAGATGTTCGTTCAAGCGGTGCTCGCCACCGACGATGTGGGTGTTTCGCGCGTGGAATTTCTCCTGGATGGAACTCTCGTAGCCACGGATGCCTCACCGCCCTTTGAGCTAAAGTTGCTCACTCCGCGCCGCGCGTTGGGCCGGGAGATCATCCGGCTTCGTGCCCGCGCGATCGACACGGGCGGGAACGTGACTGTCAGCGACGAACTGGCTCTCGAATTGACGGCCGATGCTTCCGCGCCTGTCGCCATGTCGCTCACTCCGCCTCCTGGGGTTGAGGTTGCCAATGAGGCGGTGCGTTCCATTCAAGTGGTGTTCAATGAGCCTATCGAGGCCTCGTCACTCCCTGCTGGCTCGCTCCGTCTGTTCTTTGCGGGAAGCGATGCTACGCTGGGAACAGCGGATGACGTGGACCTTCCTGGCGAAGTGACCTACAGCGCCGCCACGTCGACATTGATTCTCTCGCTGACCTCGCCGGTTGCCCAGGGGCGCTTTCGCGCGGTCCTGTTGGAGGGACTTGGAGATCGGGTCGGGAATCGGCTGACCTCGCCCGTTTCCTGGGATTTTACCGTGGTGGGTCCGCGGGTCGTGCAACGGTTGCCGGCACCTGGAGGCAACTCCGGCGGAACTCGGGTGGAGATTCGCTTCAGCAGCTTCTTGGATCCTGCCTCGGTGGGGGCTGCGCCAGTGGTAACCTCGGCCGGCCCGGATGAACAACTCGGCACCGGGGATGATGTGCTGATGGGAGGCTCGGTGAACTATCTTCCCGGCACCGCCGAACTTGCTCGGCATTTCGCCGCTCCGTTGCCCTCCGGCAACTATCGTGTCCTGCTGCCCCAAACCCTTGCCAGTGCGGCCCAGGTGGCGATGGCTGCGCCGGTGACCTGGGACTTTAAGGTAAGCTCGGTGACCTTCGGCACGAACGCCATCTCGCTTTCCGGTGTCCTGGCGGGTGAGTTCGCCACGGATGAGCATCGGGTGACCGTCCAGGCGGGGGGCGCGTTTGTGATTCAAAATCCGAATCAGTTGCGCGTGGTGCTCACCCGTCTAGACGGGAGCATTTTGGCCGATGAGAACCGGTCTTTGCTCAAAATTTCCGATTTGGTTCCGGGGGCCTACCTGATTCAGGTTCATCGCGGGGCAGGGGGAGGTAGCCTGAACTACACGCTGGGGCTGAACCGCTTCAGCCAACGGGTCGTGGAACAGGTTTTGGTGGGCGAGAGCCCGCAAAGTATCACCGGACGAACCAAGTTGGACGCGGGGGATGAAGACGTCTACCTGCTCTCGATGACGGCAGGTCAAAACTATTTCGTGCAGCTGTTGGCCAGCGGTTTTCCTTGTCCGGTTCGGTGGAGCGTGTTCGAGCCGGGAGGTGTGCCCCTGGTGTTCCTCCAGGCAGGTTGCGGTCAATCCGCCGTGGTGAGGAGTCCGACCGGTGGCGTGATGCGGGTGGTCGTCGAGGGACTCCGTGCCGGTCGGGCCGACCTGCGAGTCACGCGATCTCAGCAGCGCAGTTTTCAAATCGACCTCACCGGTGTTGATCTTTACTCCAGTAGTTCGGATCCGCAGTTCTCCGGTTCCAAGTCGACCCTTAATCCGGGGGATAGCGCCCTGGTGGCGATCACAGCTGCGGCCGGCGAGGAATATCACTTCAGCGATCCCTCGGGATCCTTTGAGTGCATGTCCGTCCGGTTCACGGGGCCGACCGGTGAGATCCTGACCGACGAGGAGTGCGACGGGCCCCGCACGCTGACCTTTGGGGCTGGAGGTGTGCACCAACTCCGGATCGTCAACACGTTGAGTGGTGCCCGGTCGATGAGGCTTTTGCTCGCGCGCCATGTCCGACGCATGTTGCCGGAGTTGAATCTGGCGGCGGGAGGGTTCGTTCGTCGTGAGGAGCGCCTGAACGGCCCCGGGAGCCAAGATAGCTATCCGGTGGTGCTGTCAGCTGATCAGGAAGTGATCTTCACGCCTGGAAGATTCAACCGTTGTCACAACTGGCAGTTGCTGAATGACCAGGGCGAGCGGGTCTTCGGGCCGGCGAGCATGTGTGGGCGGAGTGTGCGTTTTTCGCCTGCGTCCAGCGGGGTGTTTCAGCTCGTGATCACCGCTACTCCGGACTCGGCTGACTTCGGATCCGATTACGCGTTCGCCGCCGGGACCCCCGGGATCGTCACGACTCGGCACGATCTGCGGGTCGATCGGGCATTGGAGGCCTTTGACGAACTCCCGCTGCCCGGAGCCGGCCGCGTCTTTGAATTGGAATTCCTCGCGGAAGAGGTGGTTAAGTTCCAGATCGGGCTGGGTAGCGAGGGTTGCAGCGGTCTGGTCGCGGCGCGGGTCCTCGCTCCGGATGGCACGCTGCTTTTTTCGCTGAACGAAGGAGACTGCGGTGCCACGCGGTTCCTCAGGCTGGGCCGAGCCGGAATTTATCGAGTGGAGTTCCAGCTCTCGCCGGACGCTGAGCCGGAGCGGTATGGACTGCAGGTGGATCGTGCGCGTCAAGCCCCAGGCCGATGGGTCGCTCAGACCGACCTCAAGAATCCGCTGCAGGGACCCGGGACCGCGCTGCTGGCGGCAGAAGGCAGTTCTGATGTGTATGTGGCCGGGCCTTTTGCCGGTGGTGTCGGGGTGGCGCAGCGGAGCGGGGAGGGATGGGATATTCTCGGTCTTGCCTCGCGGCAGGATGCTGTTCCGGTTCGTGTTCTCGCGCTATTACGTCGAGGCGCTCACCTGTTTGCGGCAGGCAATTTTACTTCCATGGGAGGTGTTGCCGCTCCTGGCATCGCACGTTGGAATGGGTCGATCTGGGAGTCGCTTGGGACGGGTATCGAGGTCGTCGCCGCGGACTTTTCGAATCAGCTGCTGGAGGTGCGAGATCTCGCGTTCCTGGGGGACAATCTTTTTGCGGGCGGACTGTTCCGTGTCTCCGGCGGGGTGCCGACCTTTAATCTCAGTCGTTGGGATGGAACTCGATGGCACTCGCTGCCGGGACCTCTCGGCCTGCGGCAATTGGACGGGGTGGGCGGCCGACGCGACGACCTGGGGGAGTCAGCGGATTCGCTCGTGGTCTTGGGAGGTAAGGTCTATGTCGCGGGGGCCTATCAATTCCCAAGCTCCAACATTGGGGGCTGGGGGCTGGATGGTATGCTGGACAATACCTTCGGCGGCACTCTTCGATCCACGTTCGATCGCGGTCGCGTCCGGCTGGCCCGGGCCGACGGGGGGCTTTTATATGTGCAGGGTGAGATCGGCAGGGCGGGTGCAAACTTTGGAACCATCGACGTTCAGGATTTTGCGGTCTGGACGGGAACTGAATGGCGACGTGGGCCGACTTCCCTGCCGTCCTTCGGGGTCAGTGATATGGTGGTTCGGGGCGAGACTATCGTGGTTGGGGGAATGTTGTTCAACCTGTCGGATGACACTGCGACCGGCCGTCCGGAGAACTCCACTGTGACCCAAGGGATTGGCCTTTGGAACGGCACTGAGTGGAGCGCCCCAGGGATCGGTGTGGAGTCGGAGGCGGGTTCCTTCGAGGGGGCAGCGCGCGTGTCTGGCTCGGTGGCCCGTTTGCAGCTGCGAGGTCAGCAGCTCTACGTGACCGGCCAGTTCACCTTCGCCGGGGGTAATCCTGCGGCATTTTACGCGGTGTGGGAAAACGCTCCGTGAGGACTGCTCGGTTGCATCGAGGGTGCGAGTCTGCTAGGTGTCAGCCACATGCGATGCATCAGACCATGGCTTCATGTCGGGGGATATCGCGACACTTTAAACTACGGGCTGCTCAGTCACTTCAAGGTGGGTGCGATGTTGCAGTTGGCGGAGTCGGTTCCCCAAGTGGGCATCACCACCCGCTATCTCCCCTTTGACGACGGTATGCCCATTCCTCCCGAGGTGTTGCCCCGAGCTTTGGCGTTCATCAGAGAAGCGCGTAACTCTCACGCTAACTTGCTGATCGCCTGCGGGGCTGGGATCAGTCGCTCGGTCACGATCGCCATTGCCACACTCCGTGAAACGGAGGGGCTGGGTCTAGTGGAGGCGTATCGGGACATTCGGAGTCATCACCCAGAAGCCTTGCCGCATCCCGCTTTGTGGGACTCGCTCGGTGCGCACTATGGCGAACGCATCTCGTATCGCGAACTGCTTCGTGAACGATCCTGACCTCGCTCCGACGGCTGATGGATTGCGGACGACTACTGCGCGTCCTTCTTTACGAAACGCACTTTCTTGCCCTTGAGATTCACAAAGGAGAGCGAGTTGCCTGCGATCACTCCATACATGGCGGTGCTCTTGCCTGGCTCGAACTCGAAGTCCAGTTTCACGTGCGCGTTGTCACCGAGCATGGAGTACTTACCCTCGATCGTGACTCCCTTCTGCGACATCAGCGCTTGTCCGCTGGCAGAGAGTTCAAGCGTGGTGACGGTGGTATAGGCTTCCCAGATGCCAACCGGGGATGCAGGTGGCTTGGCTTCGGGACTGGAACATCCGACCGCTATGATGGTCAGGAGCGATAAGGCGAGGGATCCGACGAAAGAAGTGATGCGTTGCATATGATTTCCAAGCTCGCATGAGCGAGAGCAACATAATAGCAGGGCGCTGGGGTGCAAGCCTGTATCAAGGCCTTCTGGATCGCACTCCCCGTCAGCGGCATTTCGAGGTGTCTCATTCTACCCGGGCGTGCTATAAAGGGCTCATGACCGTCGCTCTCACTCCATGAAACCCATCGCTCTCACGACACTTCTGCTCTTGTGGCTGGATGTCTCTTTCGCGGTCGCCGTCGCGGCAGCGCCTCAGATCGTCTCCGAGCCCGCTAACCAAACCAACGTCATCGGCTCGACCGTGCGTTTTGCTGCTACCGTAGAGGGTGAGCCACCCTTGCAACTGCAGTGGCGGTCCTACCTCGGCAGCCTCTTTACCAACGTTCCTGGAGCGACGAGTTCCGCGCTGACTCTCACCAATATCCAACCCACGACGCGAAGGTTTGCCCTGGTTGCGTCGAATAGCGCAGGTTCGGTCACGAGCCGACTCGCTACTCTGACGGTGCTGCGTCCGCCGAGCTTCTCCATCGATCCGTCCTCCACGATCGCGGTGGAGGGCAGCGACTTCTTGTTGGGCCTCACGGTCGTCGGGACCGCCCCCATTCGTTACCAGTGGTTTCTCGATGGACAAGCGATCGCCGGACGAACGGGCCAGAGCTTGGCGGTTGCGAGGGCATCCAGGACCAACGAGGGAGACTATTTTGTAGTCGCTACCAACCCCTATGGCGCCGCGACCAGTCGCGTGGCCCGGGTCCGCATCACTCCGGCTCCGTCAGCACTCCAAGCGCGCGTGCTACCGGGGGATGGACGTGTTCCCTTGCCTTACCGGCTGTTCACGCCGAGTGTTCCACCGGCTGAAGGAGCTGGGCCGTATCCCCTGGTTCTCGCGCTGCATGGCGCCGGCGAGCGTGGGAGTGACAACATCGCCCAGCTCAGCGCATGGCCGCAGCCGATGGTTTTTATCGCGTACACGAATCAGGTGCGCTTCCCCCTGGTTTTTGTGGCTCCTCAATGCCCGGCCGGTAGGGACTGGCTCGAGACCGACATTCGGGGACAGTTGTTCGCTCTGATCGATGCCCTTATCTCGGCCTTTCCAGTCGACACGAACCGCATTTACGTCACCGGTCTATCCATGGGCGGGTTCGGCAGCTGGGAGCTTCCAAGAATTCGCTCCTCCTACTTTGCGGCCGCGGTGCCCATCGCAGGCGGCGGGACGCCGAGTCGGGCGGTCGACTTGAAGGATCTCCCGATCTGGAATTTTCACTCGGCGATCGATAGCATCGTTCCAGTCGACCTGTCTCGGCAAATGATCCGAGCTGTCCGCGCCGTCGGGGGACGGCCGGTTTACACCGAGTATGCCGAAGGTGGGCATGCCATTTGGGCGCAGGCTTGGGCCACGCCAGGCCTGGTGGAATGGACGCTGTCACAGCGTCGAGCCCTGCCGTCGCAGATCCCTCCTGATCTCCAGATCACAAATATCGTGAACAGCAGAGAGTTGGTGCCGACCTCCGCCACGAACGTCTTGCTGGCGGGAGTGGCCCGTGTGTTTGGTGAGCCGCTCACGAAGCTCACCTGGACGAACTTGCTCTCCAGACGGGGCGGCACCGGCATCGGCACAACAAACTGGGCTGTGGAGAGTCTGCCGCTCATGATGACCGGCACCAACACCGTTGTCGTCGTGGGCTCCACCTACAGTTTCGCCCCCGGCCTTGGCGGCACTACCACGGTGAATGACCTCGTCAGATGGATCTACCAGCCCCCCTTGCGCCTGACTGCAGTTACGATGCTAGGCAACCAGGTTAGAATCGAGTGGACCGGCGGCGTCGGACCCTTCGTGCTCCAGAGCACTCGAAACATCGATGTTCCGACGTGGGCCGATGTGGTTCCAGCAGCCACCTCGCCGTTGGAGATCTCAACCGAGGGCCCGCGCGCGTTCTTTAGGATAGTATCGAACTTGGAGGCAGGCGACGGTGAGCCCTCTCGATGAGGGCTCACCGGGCCTGTGCGCTCTAATTCTAGTGGACGGGGTAGCCGAAGCTACTCGGGCAATGCCACTAAACGTAGGAACTTCGCGGCGACGTCCAATGGCACGGTCACGGTGATGCGTTCGCCGGTCCCATTCACCGCCGCGCCCTGGGGCGACCAGGCATCGGAGATGAGCCCCTTGGACTGAAGTGCGTAGCGCGCGCCTACGATGGTGTCGAACGAGACCAGCACGCCGGCTCCATCGAGCTGAACGTGAAGGGGTACGAACGGAACCGTTTGAACGTCGATCGATTGCAGGAACTTCACCAACAGAGCCTGGTCGGCTGGGTTGCTGAGGGTGTCCGGCAGGCTGCCGTTGTCGGTGCGGTGATTCACATCGGCCACGATTGCCGCCAGGGACTCCGCGGCCCCGTGATGCAGGTAGGGCGGAACCGCGTGGATGCCCAATAGGGAAGGCACATTGAAGCCAATGCCCTTGCCGTCGCCGTTGTAATCCCGGCCCAGGCCATCCTGCGCCGGTTGCAGCACCCCTGTGGCAACTGCGGGAGCGGCCACCTCATCGGCGCCGATGTTGTTGCCGAACTCGTTTCCTTGTCCCGGCACACCCAGGTTGAAGGATCCGATGTTCTCGAGGAACCGGTCCAGGAAGCCGGCGCCAACCGGATTTCCGAAGGTTTGCGCAGGACTGCGTTCGGTGCTGATGTCGGAAGCCGAGGGGGGCGAAACAAAGTCCTTGAGGCTAGTGGTCCAATTGCCGCCGCCGTGACAATTGGCGCAGCCAGCGGTCTGGAAAAGGTGACGGCCCGTCGCCAGTTCGGTACCGGTGGCATCATAGCCTCCATACCCTCCGGTCAGAGGACTGTTCGGAGTCCGCACGGAGAAGCGCACCCACTCGGCCAGCGCATCCAGCGCCGGCACGCGGATGGTGCTGCCGGGCAGGGTCACGGTGACCTGGGGCCGGCCGGCGTTGGCCACCGTGAAGGCGTTGATCGTGCCGGGAGGCACATTCAAATCGCCGGTATTACCGATCAGGAGTCCGTGGTTCGGATCCAGAGCCCCTCCAGCCAACGGCCCAGGACCAGACACATTGCGGATGTTAATTTCGAAGTCCTGGACCTCGTCAAAGATCGCCGAGTAGTTCAGGAGGCGCTGCTCGTCCCGGTTGTGCGGATTGAAAGTCGCGTTGAGTGGCACGCTTTTACGCGGCCCCGCAGCGAACTGCCACACCACACCGTCGGTCAGCCCCTTAAAATGACAGCTGGCGCAGCTTTGCCAACCCTCACTCGACAAGCGGTCGCGGAGAGAATTGGTTCCTGGTATGGAATCGAAGTTCCCGCGCGAGGAGAAAAACATCTCGGCTCCGACCAGGGTGGTCTCACCTCGTGATCCGGGCGCAGGGAGGTCCGAGGTCTGGACGACCGCGATCACTTCATCGGTGGTCAGGTCGACGACGGAGACGTTGCGGGAAACGAAGTTCGCCACATAAGCGCGCGTGCCGTCGCTCGTGATGGCGATGCCTTGCGGATTCTTGCCCGCGTTAGCTCCGCGGGTTGCGGGATTGCTCGGGTCGTTCAGGTCGATGTACCGGGTCGTGTCACCATCCTCGGTGAATGCCGGCCGGCCGTCCTCGCCGACGTTCACCTTCACGAGCAGGTCGCTGGCTGCCGAAACGATGTAGGCGGCCCCAGCACCGACTTGGCGGTTGAATGCCACCGCCCATGGATTGGCGAAAAACAAGCGAGCCTTGCCGGGCTCGGGGTTACGGGCTCCGAGATGGAGGTTGAGGGCACCACGGCTGGACGGAGCTACCGAGTTGACTCCCGAGATCACATTCAAGAAAGCGTGGGTATCGAGATTGAACCGGAGCGGGCCCGTCGGAGAGGCGGCGATGTTGGGCAGGTAGGCCAAGTCGCCCCGCAGCACAATGCTCTGCAGTTGGTTGGGGAAGGCGGCGGTGTCATTGGTCAGGCCGGGGAACCGAAAGCCGGCGAGCTGGGCTGCGAGCGGGATCGCGGTTGATACTTTGTAATCGGCGAGGGCCGTTGAGCTCGTGTTGATATCGAGCACGGCCACGAGTCCCTCCTTCCCGAAATCGTCACCCTGCCGCCCGCCGGGCTTGGTGAACGACAAAAACCGGGTGACATACAGCTTGCGGCTGTCGGCGGTGACCGCGAGCCCCCGGGGTTGGAAATGGCGGCTTCGGTCGGGATCATTCGCGGGGCTGTCGCGCAGGTCGATGTTTCCGATCACGGACTGGTTGGCGGTGTTGATCACCGTGATGGTGTCCTGCGCGCTGTTGGCCACAAAGACTCGTTTTCCATCTGGAGAGCACACGATGTTCCAGGGCTCCGCCCCTGTGATGATGGTGGTCGCGACGCTCGCGCTGAAGGTGCCCCAGGCGGGGTCGTTGATCCGGAGAACGGTCACAGAGTTGCCAGCTGCATTGGCCACATAGGCCCACTGGTTGTCGGGAGTGAGGGCAATGCTTTCCGGCTCATCGCCCACACCGATCTTCGCGATGCGAGTGTAGTTGTCCGGGCGGATCACACTGACGCTGTCATCCGACGGATTCACAACCCAGATCAGGCGGTCGGTTCGGTTGATGGCGATGGGGCTGGAGTGCGTGGGGCGGACCGGCACATCGGTCACCGGGGTGGTGCTGGCGTCGATTGACTCCAGGAACGCCGTGACCTTGAGTTGATCGGCCGGGTTGCTCAGCACATCGGGAATTCTTCCTCCATCCGTCCGATGGTTTCTGTCGCCGACGACCGCGAGCAGCGATTCCGCCGCGCCGTTGTGGAGGTAGGGGGGAAGCGACGCCAGCCCTAGCAACGACGGCACGTTGAAACCGATCCCTTTTCCATCGGCGTTATAGTCACGACCCAGTGCATCCGGGGCGGGCTGGACGACTCCGGCGGTGACCGCCTGGGTGGTCTTTTCGTCGGCTCCCACATTGCCGAGGAGCGGATTGCCCTGACCGGGTACGCCGAGGTTGAACGAGCCGATATCGCGGAGGAATCGGTTCAGGTATTGAGCCCCGACCGGGTTGTCGGTGAAGGGGGTAGGTGCTCGCTCGGTGCTGATCTCGGCTGCCGCCGGAGGAGAGGTGAAGTCTTTGACGCTGATGGTCCAGTTTTGGCCTCCGTGGCAGCTGGCACAGTTGGCTCGGGCGAACAACTCCCGTCCCTCAGCGATGAGGCTTGCCGAAGCGGAGGCGGGAAGGTTTGGAACCGGTGCGTTCGGGGTGCGCACCGCAAACCGTACCCATTCGCGCATCGCGGTCAGGGCTGGGATTTTATTGGTGCTGCCCGGAAGGGTGACCGTGACCTGCGCCCGGTTGGCGTTGGCGAGGGCGAACGCGTTCACCGCGCTTGGAGGCACGTTCAGGTCGCCGGCGTCACCGATCAGTAGTCCTTGATTGGGATTCAAGGCGCCGCCCGCCAGGGGGCCTGGACCAGAGACGTTGCGAATATTGGCTTCGAAGTCCTCAACCTCATCAAAGATGGCGGAGTAGTTGAGCACCCGCTGTTGGTTGCGGTTGTGAGGGTTGAAGGTGGAATTCAACGGCACGCTTTTGCGCGGGCCTGCACCGAACTGCCACACCACTCCGTCCGTGAGACCGTTGAAGTGGCAGCTGGCGCAGCTTTGCCACCCTTCGCTAGACAGGCGGTTGCGCAAGGAGTTGGTTCCCGGGATGGAATCGAAATGACCCCGGGAGGAGAAAAACATTTCAGCCCCTACCAGGACCTCTTGTGCCTTGGAGCCTTCCTCGGGCAGGGGACTGGTCTGCACGGTGGCGATAACCGTGTCGGTGGCGAGATTCACGACGGAGACATTGCGCGACACAAAATTGGCGACATAGGCTCGGTCGCCGGTGCTGTTGATCGCGATTCCCTGAGGATTTTTGCCCGCGTTGGGTCCGCTGGTGGCTGGGTTGGTTGGGTCATTGAGATCAATGTAGCGTGTGGTGTTGTCGTCTGTAGTAAAGCTGAGCGCCCCATCGGCGGCCACGTTCAGCTTGACCAAGAGGTCGCTCGCGGCGGACACGACATAAGCGGAGCCGGCACCCGATTGGGTGTTGAACGCGATGGCCCAAGGGTTGGCGAAGAAGAGGCGTTCTTTGCCAGCCTCTGGGTCGCGGGCACCCAAATGCAAGTTGACGGCTCCCAAATCGGTGGGCGCGTTGCCATTGATTTCGCCCAACTGGTTTACGAAAGCGTGCGTGTCCAGGTTGAATCGCAGCGGACCGCTGGGTGACGCTGCGATGTTGGGCAGATACGCGCGTGTGCCGCGCAGCACGATGCTCTGGAGCTGGTTCGGAAAAGCCCCGGTATCCGCGTCGACGCCTGGGAACTTGAATCCGGTCACCTGAGGAGCCAAGGTGATCGCCCTGACCACCTCGTAGTCGCTGATGGCATCTGAACTGGTGTTGATGCGGATCACGGCCACCACGCCCTCTTTTCCAAAATCGTCTCCCTGTCGTCCACCTGGTTTGGTATAAGAGAGGAACCGAGTGACGTAGAGTTTGGTGCTGTCTTCGGTAACCGCGAGGCCGCGGGGCTGAAAACGTCGGGAGACATCTGGAAGGTTCGCCACGCTGGATCGAAGATTGATATACCCGGTGACCGAAAGATCCGCGGTCTTGATCACCGCCACGGTGTCCTGGGCGCTGTTGGCCACGAACACGCGATTACCATCCGGGGATACCACGATATTCCAGGGCTCGGATCCCGTCGGGATCGTTTGCACCACGTTGGCACTGAAGGTGCCCCAGGCAGGATCGTTGATCTGGATAACACTGACGGAATTGCCGGCGGCGTTGGCCACAAAAGCGTATCGACCGTCTGGGGTCAGGGTGACGCTCTGCGGCTCGTCTCCTACCCCGATGGTCGTGATGCGGGTATTGTTGTCCGGCCGAATCACGCTGACGCTGTCAGCCTCAGGGTTTACCACCCAGATCAGTCGGTCGTTTCTCGACACAGCGATCGGGCTGGAATGAGTGGGCCGTCCCCAGGTCTGTGCGAGGGCTTCTGTGGGCATTATGGCGACCACGGCGAGCAGGGCCGTGGACAGATACCGACTGAGAGTCGGCATCAGGGCGCGAGCGAAGGAGGTGAGCATAGTGTTGAGGGGTTTGAGTTGGGTGGAGAGCAGCGCCAGGCCCGAAAGATCTCTCGTGGCTGAAAGCTTCATCCGGTGTCCCTCACTGATCCACTGTCTGATTGCCTGCTGACTTAGCGTAAGCTGCTACCCCTGTCTATCAAAATGGTGGAAATATATTGGCCTGGGGATGGCCAACATCGGTCCTCTAGCATCCTGTCAGACTTGTCACCTTACTGTCACTTCAACGACATTGAATCGCACTCGGTAAAAGGCCTGGCCTTGCCTGGGGATTGAATTTCGCGAGGATGCTCGAACCTCTTCGATTCCTTCATCCCACTCGCTGACGGACTCCACCCAGGCTGTCGCATCAACCGGTGTCCACACTTGCAGGTCGGTCGAGGTCTCCAGTTGATAGGTGAGCGAGGGATCGTCGGTGCGTCGGCGATAGGTAACAGCCAGCGTCCTGGTCGGGCCAGTGCCTTCCAGGGAGGCGGAGGGCAATCCCTGCTGATCCGGCCATTGCGGATCCAAACCGAAGGCGTATTCGAGTTCGTTGGCGATGCCGTCGAAATCGGCATCTGCCTCGGGACCGCTGATTTGGGGATCAATCAGGTCGGACGGATTGAAGTAAAGCTGTTGCCAATAGGAGAACCCGTTCAGGGGGACGAAGCTCACTTGATCAAGCCACCCGGCATCGTCCCCGGACGCTATGGCTGCGTCCTTGAGATACACAAAGTCGATGAAATGGATACCCGGCGGGATGAGTGCGGACCCTTCCTGCCAATCCACCTCGCCAGAGATATAGTCATAGAGTTGGTCATCGAGCAGGAATTCAAGGAAGTCGTAGTCCTGCTCCGAGGATACCTTCCAGGAGTAATAGAGGATCCCTGGTCCTACCACCGCGCTGCCGAGCCAGGCAACCTCCGCGTCTCCGATGGGTCCACTCCGTAGTGCGCTGTCCCCGAAGTAGGCGGTTTGCACCTGAGGATACCACGAGGCGTAGAGATAGTTCGTCCAGCTGAGGCCGGGCTGATCCAGAGCGAAGTCCGTGGCCTCCGATTCATTGAATACAAACAGGAAGGCCTCGCGGCTGATCGCTACCCCGAATCGATTGGAGACGGTCACAGAATAGGCGGCCTCGTCCGCGGCGGCCAGCCCGCTGAGGGTCAAGGTTCGAGAAGTTGCGCCCGGCAAAGGCGTCTCCCCCTTGAACCATTGGAAGCGAAGCGGAGGACTTCCCAGCGCGTACGCTTCGAAGGTAGCCGAACCACCCTGAAGGCCGCTTTGGTTCACGGGATGCTGGGCGACCACCGGGCTTTCGGTGTCGAAGGAGACAAAAGCTACCTGATCAAGCCAGGCTGCATCGGCTCCCGCCGAGAAATCGTCATCCTTGGAATACCTCCAAGTGACGGTATGCGTCCCTTCACCAACGTTCCAGAGGATTTCCTCCCATCCCCATTCGCCGCTGATGCCATCGACGAATTCGCCATCGACATAGAGATCCAGAAAATCGTATCCGAACTCGGAGGAGACTTTCCACCAGAAGGAAATCTGGCCCGGCCCGATGATCTCGGCCGTGACTTCGCTGAACTGGAGATTCGTAATGGCTCCGCTCTGGAGCGCATCAAGTCCATCGAAGGTTGTCTTCGTTTGGTGGAACCACGGGGCATCGCCGGCTGTGGTCCAAAGGAAATTAGTGTTGTTCACCGCCTGAGCCAGCGGAGGGGAGGAGACAGTGACGATGACTGAAGCGCTGCCACTCAAGGTGACCCCGAATGGGCTGCTGACGCGGACCTGATATTTTCCGGCGTCAGCGGCCTGAGCCGAGGGACGCACCAGCTCGGGTTTCGTTTCCCCAGGCAGGGGTTGCCCGTTGCGGATCCACTGGTAGCTGAACGGGCCCAGGCCTTTGACCTCCACTGCCAGCTCCAGCCTTTGGCCTGCCGCCAGACTCTGTCCTGAAGCCTGTTTGGTGATGGTGGGTGCCAGTTGGAGTTGGACCACCGCCAGCGAGGCGGAGCGGCTCAGCTCCTGCCCGGCGCCATTGGATACCACCACGCTGTAATTGCCGGCATCGGCCAGGCTCAGGTTCGTGAGCGCGAGACTCGCGTTGGTCTGCCCCTGGAGTGCGGTCCCCGCCTTCTGCCATTGATAACGCAGCGGTGGAGTTCCGCTGACGGCAACGCTGAATCGCGCGCTCCCGCCTTCATCCGCGGAGACGCCGGTCGGCTGGCTGGTGATTCGAGGGGGGAGTGCGATGGGCGTGACGGTGAGGCGGGCGGTCGCGCTGGTCACGATCCCGGCCTCGTTGCTGACGATGACCGAATAGCGCCCTTCATCCGCCCGACTTGCACTCGCGAAGTCGAGACGGTTGGACCGCGCGCTCACGATATTGGTGCCGTCTTTGAGCCACTGATAACTCAGCGGTACCGAGCCTGCCGCCACGACGGAGAGGAAGGCCGGGCTGCCTTCCAGGACAGACTGAGTGATGGGTTGGGCGGTGATGGTCGGTGCCGACTTTGCATCGGCTGTAAACGTGAACAGGTCCAGGTAGCCCTTGTCCGCGCCCTTGGACAGGCTGGAGTCCTTGAGGTAACGCCAGCGAATCTCATGAGTTCCGGCCGAGACCTGAAGCTCTTTTTTGGTCCAGTCGACCTCGCCTGAGATCGCATCGATGCGCACGCCGTCGATCAAGCATTCCAAGGTGTCATTGTTTCGTTCCGAGGATACCTTCCACATGAAGCTTGCCTTGCCGGGGCCGACGACCGTGGTGGCCGCCAGGGTGGCTTGGCGGGCGACGATTTTTCCACTCGCCCCGGCGCTAAGTCCATCCCGAGTCACGGTGCGCTGGCCTTCCCACAGGGCGTTCCCGCTGCTGAGGAAAGTGCGGTTCGTGGCGTTCACGGCGGCTGCGACCTCGGGCTTCGAAACCACGCCGAGAAGCTTGACGCTGACCGTGATTGCCCCCGCGGGATTGGTTGCTCGCAGCTGATACTCGCCGATGTCACCGGCGGCGAAGGAGGGGATGTTCAAATTGGCGCTGGTGGCTCCGGTGATCGCTTTCCCATCTTTTTTCCAGGAGTAGCTGAGGGGCGTGGCTCCAGCGACCACCGAGGCCAGGCTGACATTCGTTCCCTGCAGTACGGAGACTTCTTCGAGGCTGCCCACGGGTTGACCGTTGAGAGTGAAGGTGGTGATCTGCGGGAACTCGGAGACGTTGCGCAAGCTGAGCGCATTGAACAGGTTGACGAAAGCGCCGGTGCGCACCTTTCCGACGAGGCGATCCCGGCGGTCCGCGCTGCTCAGCAGCCGGTTGATCAAGGTTCGGTAGTCGGCGGAGGGGAAATGAGCTTTGAGAATCGCGAGAATTCCGGACACATGCGGTGCGGCGAAAGAGGTTCCGCTGACTACCGCATACTCGGTATCCGATTTGGACGCGGTTGTTAAAATCTCCTCTCCCGGCGCGACTACGTCCACCAGGCGCTCCCCGAAATTGGATTGGCGTGAAAGCGACCCCGTGCGGGTGCCGGCGGCCACGGCGACCATGTTGTCGAAGGGATAGTTGGAGGGGAAATGTGCCACCAGGTCGTTGTTGGCTGCGTCGTTGCCCGCGCTCGAAACAAACAGGATTCCCGCCTGCCTCAAGCGTTCCAGCGCGTCCATCATGGACTGGTTGACAGTGCCGCTTAGCAGTCCGCCTTGCTGCCAGCTGGCATTGACGATAGCCGCGCCTTCTGAACGGGCGTAGTCCAGGCATTGAATGGCGTCGGAAAGGGCGCCGGCTCCTTGGTTGTTGAACCACTTGAGGGCCATGATCTGGACCTTCCAGGCCACCCCGGCGATTCCCAGTCCGTTGTTGCCCACGGCTCCAATCACTCCGGCCACCGATGTTCCATGGCCGCCGACGCCTAGAACCGGATCAGGAACATCGTCGTCCGGATTGCTGGTGTCGTCGATCGCATTGATCCCGTGAATGTCATCCACGAAACCGTTTCCATCATCATCGAGGCCGTTGCCCGGGATTTCGCCGGGATTTCGCCACATGTTGGCGGCCAGGTCTTCGTGGGTGTAACGGACCCCGGAGTCGACCACTGCGACGACCACGTTGGTGGCTTCCCGGCGGATGTCCCAAGCTTCGGGAGCGTCGATGTCGACGTCGGCGGTGCCTCCCGCTTGCCCCGTGTTTTGCAGTCCCCATTGTTCTGTGGAAAAGCGGGGATCATTGGGCGAAGTAGCGGCGGCGCGAACGATGGCGTCGGGCTCGGCATACTCGATCAGCTCGGGATATTGGGCAAGAATCGCCTGGGCTTGTGAGACGCCATCCAGGGTGAGGTCGGGCAGCTCCAAAAAGTAGAGCGCCGGTGCGGTTGGGTGCGCTCTCAGTCTGGCATTCAAGGAGCGTGCCAACGGCTCGAGTTCGATCGCCGCTCGGCCCGGACGCAGTTTGATCAGTAGGTGGCTGGCGACCATCTCAGATCGTCGCACGAGGCGCTGTTCCTCGGGTGCGTCCTGGGTGTTCAGAATCTCTCTGACGTAGACGGGATAGGGAAAGTGGTTGGGTTGCAGCAGGGTGACCCGCGTGATTAAGCCGTCCAGCGGATCGGATTCGCGTGTCTCCAAAAGCCGCGCCCCGGGCCATAGGCTGGAGAGCCTTCGGAGGGGTGTCGGGGTCTTGGCGCCTTCATCGCTTTCGGGCTTGAGTGCTTGATGTAGGCTGGCGTGCTCTGGCGCGAGCGACGTTGATGGTTCGGAAAGGGGTGGTTGTCCTCGCTTCGATTCCCGAAGTGGCCCTTCTCCGACTCGGACGGTGCTCTCGGAGGGATGGGATGGGTCTGGAGGGTGGGAACGCGTTGCCCAGTGCGAGCCGACTGCGATGCAGATGAGCAGGGCCACCGTGCCGAGAGCCTGTTTGATGTTCATGGTCCGAGTTGGAGTGAGATTGAAGAGCGGGAAGCGGGCGGTGGCCTCAGGCCACCGCCCGCTGTTTAGTTGGGCCTGCTGTTGGATACCACGTTGGGTATTCAGTTCGAGGTCATCGGCGAGACCGATGGGATCAGCTGCTTATTGGTCCACCAGTCGGTAGAAGCGAGTGCCCGCGGAGGTGATGACCGTGGTGAAGAACTCACCTTCTTCCTTGGAGATGTCGTTCTCGGACACGTCCGTCCAATTTCCAGCCGTGATGGACGTGGCGGATTGCAGCTTAAACCGTTCGGCTGCTTCCGGCCAGGTGATGCGGAGCTTGGTTCCGCTGAGGGTGTATTCCAGTTTAGGCCCGGGCTCGCCCGCTTCGCCAGGGGTTAGCTTGGTCAGGACCACTTGATCCACGTAGGCGGCATCGGCCCCGCTCGAGGCGCTGGCGTCCTTGGTGTAGACCCAGCGGATGGTGTGCGTGCCGGCGGGGATGGGCACTGTCTTCTGCTCCCAGTTTACCGAACCCGAGATGGGAGCCGCGCTGGCTGCGGCCGCGTTGTCCAACTCGAAGCTGAGGAGGTCGTAGTTCTGTTCCGAATCGACCTTCCACCAGAAGGACAAGTTGGCCGGTCCGACCACGGTTGCTTCAAGAGTGCTCCTCTGGTTGTCCGTGATCGGCCCGCTTTGAGCGGCATCGGTCCCGTCGCGAGTGGTGGTCGTCTGAGCGAACCAGGGGCGATCGCCGGCAGCCGCCCAGCGGATGTCGTTGTTGTCGAGGGCATCGCCGAGGCTGGGCGGGGGTTGAGCTTGGCGGATTTCCACCTGATCTACCCAGCCGGCGTCAGCTCCGCGCGAGTCGCTGGTATCCTTGCGATAAGCCCACCGCAGGGTGTGGGTTCCGGCCGGCACGGCCACGGTTTTCTGCTCCCAGGCGATGGTTCCCGAGATGCGGAACTGCAGGGCTCCATCCAGTTCCACACTGAGGAAGTCGAAGTTTTGTTCCGAGTCGGACCGCCACCAGAAGGCTACGGTGGCCGGGCCATTGATGACCGTTTCCAGAGTGCTTTCCTGGCTGTCGGCAATCTTGCCGCTTTGGACAGCATCGACGTTGTCGTGAGTAGTGGCGGTTTGAACCTGCCATCCGACCGCGCCAGCCGTGGTCCAGGTGAGGCCGGTTGTATCAAGAGCGGTCGCCAGGCTCGGAGCTTCGCCCAGCACCAGGGTGGCCGGGGTGCTGGTAACGTTGCCGGCGCCGTTGCTGATTTGCACGGTGTAGCTGCCGGCTTGCGCGGCTTGGACGTTCTGCAGGTTCAGCGTGGCCGTGCGGGAACCCTGAACACCTGCTCCATCAGCCAGGTCGGTGTTGTTGCGCTTCCAAACATAGCTCAGGGGGGCGGTGCCTTGGGCGGTCACCGAGAAGGTGACGTTCGCGCCAGCCACGACCGTCTGGCTTTGGGGTTGCGAGCCGATGGTCGGAGCTGTGGGAACGGTGGTGGAGGTGGACACCCGGAGGGAATTGCCCCATTCCTCGAAGTAGTTGCCGAAGACCTGCGGACGCACATCCAGTGCGAAGTCGGCGGCCTCGGTTGGCCTGAAGTTGAAGGTGGTCCCGGCCGCCACAGTGTTGATGATCGGGTTGGGGAACGCCTCCTCAAGGTTTACGAGCGTGATGTCATCGATGTACCATCCCGGGTTGTCCCCGGTGTAGAAAGGCCCCCCGGTGTTTTCGAGTGCAAATCGCAGCAGAAATTGGCGATTGGCGAGGCTGGCCAAGGAGACCATCCGATCCGTGAAGCCGGCGTCGCTCGTATCCGATCCCGCTTGCGTGAAGACCGTTTGCCAGCTCGCTCCTGCGTCGGTGGAAACCTGGACGGTCGACGCGTATGAGGAGGTGCTCAGAGACCGGTTCTTGAAGGTGATCTGGCTTGCGGGGCCCGCCAGGAGAGTCCGCTTCAGGGTGAGTGTTTGTGGGGCTGCGCCGCTGACTCGGTGCAGTCGAAAGGAACTGGCCCCCGTCGCTTTGACGGCGGTGTTCACTGGGTTGCCAATTCCTCCCGCAGCGTCGAAGTTCGCCAGGCCACTTTCCGCGCCATCGGTGAGGTTGGCTCCGGTGATTTTGGTCGCGCGCCATTGGTATCCCGTGGCGATGGGGACAGCGGAGAAGTTATAGGCGTTGTCCTGATTCAGGTTCGGGCGATCAGGCCCGGTCACTGCGGTGCGCGCATAATCCGCACTCGGCACCTGGGGATCGAAGATGGTGACCGTATACGAGTAGTTGCGTGCCGTCCCGCCGACCATGACATTGCCGATGGTCACCACGTGGGGATCATCCGCGGTCGGTCTGGTCCAGCTGGCGCTGTGGTTCAGGTTGTTGGGGATGAACACCAGGTTGCCACCGGATCGTGAATCAATCTTTATGGGGAGCGACTGGCCGGCACGCTGCACGGTCACGGTCGCGCCTGCCATATCCGAGCCGGAGAGACCGAAGGACCAACGCGGATAGACGATTTGATAGGGCACATAACCCTTGGGCGGCCACGCTTCGAACTCTTCGCGAGTCGGCGGTCGTTGCTGGGCGCGTGGGTCGTGAACCCAGAGCGCTGCCGTCATGCTCTGCCAGTCGGTGCTGCTGGTCCCGGGGATGTGGCCCGATCCCATCGTCAGTTGTTCCGGCACCATAATCCACCGTCGGTGTCCCGCCTCGGCGTTGTTGTCACCTCCATCCTGCATGAAGCTGTCGATGGATTTCGGTCCGGTGCTGCCCATGTTGAGGTTGGAAGGTGCTCCATCGCTCCCTAATTGAGTGTAGCAGGTCCAGGAGGTTGGCGGTTGGTGGTTGAGCTGCTTGTTGGCGCTCATCATCAGCGCAGCAGCTTGCGCCTTGGCGTTGTTGGCGTCGTTGAAGGTGATGTTGGACGGGAGTCCGGCCATCGCGCGGAAGAAGTTCACCCGGAGACGCGTCGCTTCTTGGTAGGCCGGGGATACGGTGCCCGCGTTGCAGCTCGCAATATCGCCGGTCCAACCGATGGGCACTCCTTCGGAGGCCTGGTAGACTCGATTGTAGAAGGAGCGAACGATCTCGCGACTTCCCGTATCGATGTTGAACGGCTGCGCTTGCGCGCTCGAGTAGGCCGGGCCGAAGTTGCCCAGCATCGCAACCAGCGCGATGCCAAGCTCTCTCCTATGGGGACGAATCTGAGGCTTTGTTGGTTTCATGGGTCTTTTGATTCAATGGGTGGGTGGATGAGGATTTGTGTTCCGTTGTTAGTAGGCTAAATCGTGGCTGTGAATCAGGCGGGGGACTTCCTCCAAGTGGGACTTATGCACGAATCCATAGGACCCCAGCTCCCGGGCCTTAAGGTGGAATTCCTCGCCGTCATGATTGCTCACCAGAATGACCCGCGCTTTCGGAAATCGGGCCAGGAGTTCCCGGGTGGCGGTGAGTCCGTCCATGACTGGCATCTCGATGTCCATGAGCACCCAGTCGGGCTGCTCGGCAGCATAGAGCACAAGCGCTTCGAGCCCGCTCCCGCATTCGGTCACGCTCCCTGAGGGGAGGAACGCGCGAAGAGTCTTTCGGAAACCGGCGTGATCATCAACGACCAGAAACTTGATGGGGCGACCGGCGGTTCTCGGAGTGCTGTTCACGGTTGGAGAGTGAGGCAGACACTCTCTCCTGTGAATAGAGGTGAACTCCCGTGTGAAGAGGCGGAGATTACTCAGACGCCTGAGTGTTTCTACCTAGCAGGCCGATTAAACGTTACAGGCGATTTTTGTTCTCGAAGGCAAACTTGAGCAGGCTGTGGCTCCCTTGCAGTCCAAGCTTGGCGCTCATGTTGGTGCGGTGGTTCTCAACCGTGCGCGGACTGAGGCCAAGCTCCTCTGCGATTTCTTTGCTCGTCTTGTCCGAGGCGATGAGCTTGAGAATGCGACGTTCCGCCGGGGTGAGGGTGTCGAGCCCTTGCTTTTGGCCTTCTGCTCCGGCGGAACGATTCGTTCGGCTCACGAGAAGTCCGGAGATGGCGGGGCTGATGTAGTAGTCGCCCGCTGCGACCGCGCGAATGCTCTGAAGGATTTCGCCGGCGGCGCTGTCTTTCAGAACGTATCCCTTGGCGCCTAGATCCATGGCCTCGTTAAACATGTCCCGCTCGCGATACATGGTCAGAAAGATAATTTCGAACGACAGCTGGTCCTTCTTCCGGGCCCGTGCGACATCCAGTCCGTTCATTCCCGGCATATCCATGTCGAGGAGGGCAATATGAGGTTTGAGTTCCCTGGCTAGCAGGAGTGCCTCGGTCCCGTTCCCAGTCTCACGCAGGATCTTCATGACGGGATCGGTGCTGATGATCTGACGCAGCCCTTCGCGGTAAACCGGGTGATCATCCGCCATCAGAATCCGAATTTCAGCTTTCATGGGTGGGTGTCAGTGGGGCAGTGGAGTGGAAAACTTGAGGCTGGGACGTAGTAGCCCCGGAAGGCGTGCAATTTTTTATGGTGGCGCGCGGAAACACGAGAGGCCAGTTTAAGAGGCCCGCCCCTCGCCGGTCGAGTCGTCAATTGGGCCGTCGGCCCGGCGGGGTGATTCAGAGTGGGGGGATACCCGACTCCGTCCGGTCTTGAAAAGCTGTAGAGGGCTACAGCACTCCAAACGGAGTAGCTGCCTCGCGAAGCGTCTTGGATTTGATCGAGAACCGATCCGACCCGGCTTAAAGTTCATTCGTCGTGTACACCTGTGCCGCTTTCCCCCCCCTGACGGAGTCGGGATACCCCATAATCAGCTGCTTTTTAAACACACTCGGTCCAGCGGGGGATGAACTCTGCCGCCACAGTGTAGCATGGGCCGTCTCGGCCCATCGACGGGGTATTCGTTCCGCGGACGACTGATAGTCTGACCATGGCAAACGCTCCCCATATCCCCCCGATTTTTTCACACAAAGCCAACGAGGCCACGAAGCCTCGAAGAGTTCTGCTGCCCAAAGCCCGAGGGACCCCGATCGCCGGAACTGCCGCATTAGCCGCAAAGAACGAAAAGAGACGAAAGAAGCGGACGGAGGTAGGGTGACTGATTTCCTGGGTTCGACCATTTTTTCGTCATCTTTCGTTTCTTGCGGCTAAACCTAGAAGGGTTGATGGAAACCACGGATTTCTCGGATGACACGGATCCGCCAAGACTTGGATTCTGGAGGGTGGCTCTCCTGAATGGGCTGTGCGGCCCAGCCTGGCCTGGCTTCTGGGCCCTTTCTCCCAGGCGCTCAACTCGTAGCAATGGATTTACTGATGGTTTTCGTGGTTTTGACCTGGCCTGGGTTTTGCTAGAGGTGTCTTAGACTCTCGACTCATCTTATGCGAAGCTACCTGTTGATGTTCTGCCTCCTGGGGATCCTGGCCCGGGTGGCAGCGGCTCAAACGACCGTTACGATCCTGGTGGCCGACGGCAGCGCGGCGGAGACCCTGGCGGGGCAACCCGAGAATCCGGGGCTCATCCGGATCACTCGCACTGGGGCGACCTCGGCACCGCTGACCGTTTGGGTCAAGGTGGCCGGAAATGCCATCCAGGGCACGGACTATACTTTTGGAAATGCCATCGGGAGCTTCGTGGTAATTCCCGTTGGCAGTTCCAGCTTGGACATCCCCATCCGGGTGAGAGATGACGCTTTCACGGAGGCTGACGAGGAGATCCGCATCGACCTGGAGGATGAAACCAACTCCGGTGCCGCGGTGCCTTACCGTATCGGTGCTGATCGTGCGGAGGTCAGGATTCAGGATAATGAGGACCCCAGCCTTCCTCCCCGAGCGGTAGTTCGTGTAGCATCGTTGGGAGCGCAGATGTTGGAGTCGCTCAGCAATGCGGTTTCGTTTCGCGTTTTTCGGGAAGGCAATCTCAGTGTCCCGTTGGAGGTGCTTTACACCCTGGGAGGCAGCGCGACCCCGGGAGCGGACTATCAGGTATCGGCAGACAGGGTCATCATTCCTGCCGGCGCGACGTTCGGCGACCTCACCCTGGTGGCGATCAATGATACGCTCATCGAGACCTCCGAATCGGTGATCCTGACCCTGATGCCTCATCCCAGGGGCGGTGAAGTTCCGCCGCCGGTCGACGCTTACGCGTTGGGTCAGGTCACGAGCGGTACGATGAACCTCATCTCGGAGGATCTTCCGCCTCCGCCGGCAGTCACCATTACTTCTCCCGTTGCCGGAAGCAGCCAAGCTGCTCCGGGCACTATCCAGGTGGCGGTTTCCGCCGTGGATCCGCTGGGGCATATTGTGCGCTTTGTGCTGACCGATGGTCCAACGGTGATCGCCTCGAATGGGGTGACTCACGTGACTCCTCCGCTGCCGGGTACGCCTTTCGAGTTCACCACCACACTCACCAATGTGCGCGCCGGCCTGCATTCCTTTCGTGCCAGGGCCTGGTCGAACTCGGGTCAGATGGGTTCCTCTTCGGTGGTGCAGTCCATTGTCACGAACATCCCGCCGATCATTTCTAAAATGTCGGTCGAGGCGCTGGATGCGGAAGCTGCCGAGGGCCCGATGGGCGGGCCGTCGAATCCGGCAGCCTTTGCCATTACCGTCGATGTTCCGATGCCAACCGATCAGTATGTGGTTTACCGCCTGACTTCCCCCGGACCCGGTCTCGATTTTCATCCTCCGGCCGGCTACAGCCAGACCAATTGGCCGATGTATTGGCCGATCGGACCGACTGACTATGGCTATGCCTTCTTTCCCAAAGGGACCACCCGGGTTGTGATTGAGGTGGAGCCGGTCGAAGATGCGATGCAGGAAGGGAACGAGGCCCTGACGTTGACCCTGAGCTATCCCTTTGTTTTTACTGAACGAACGTTTGAAGGAATCGTTCAGTTTACCGAAGGTGGGTTCCACACCCCTCCGTTCGATCCTTATGCCCTGCCGGTGCGCTACTTTGACTATGATCTGACCACCAACTCGGTGGCCACCGCCACCCTCTTGGATAACGATACAGAGCCCACTCCTTTTGCAGTCGTGGCCATCGCCGCCACGGATAGCGACGCGGAGGAGACGGCTCCAGGTGCGGGTGTGGCCAATGTCGGTGTCTTCACCATTTCACGGGTCGGGCCTACCGACCTTCCCCTGAGCGTGAACTACCAGTTGACGGCGCGGCCGCGCGACATTCCCTTGCGCTTTCCCATTCCCGTGCAGGCGCAGCATGGGATCGACTATGTGGTTCTTCCCAGCCTGGGTGTAGCGACGATCCCGGCTGGGGCCACGAGCACGGACATTGTCATCGCACCCATTCATGATCTCGTAACGGAGTCGCCTGAGTATGTGCAGATCCATCTGCGCCCCTCGTCGATTCCGGTGCCGAGCTCCTCGAGTTACCTTCTGTATACCAACTCCATGGCGAGCTTGGTCATTCGCGATTTTGTGCTGCCGGCACTGACACCAGTGGTTTATATCAAGACGGCGGATTCCCAAGCCATCGAGAATGAATCCTTCAACCGCACCGCGTCGTTTACGGTGCAGCGGGTTGGAAACCTGGCCGAGAGTTTGACGGTTCCCTATTCGCTGGGGGGGACGGCTCTTCACGGCGTTGACTACGAGGAGATGTCTGGAGTCGTCACTATTCCCGCCGGGAGCGCGCGCTCGACCATTCTAATCAAAGCGATTGCTGATGGGGTGGCCGAGCCAACCGAGAGCATTAGCGTCAGCCTGGCTCGGCCGCCCTCGGACGTGTATCCGCCCCCTTATGTGTTGAGTGGATCGTCGACCCTTCGCAGTTCGGCGGGTGCGAGCATTCGCGACTCCTTCTTGACTCCCGGACAGCCTTTGACCCGCCGCATGAAGGTGTTGCTGTGGCGGCACAACCGCTATCACCGCCATGTCGTCGTTCCGTTGCCTGCCCCCTCACTGCAGGAGGAATCGGTTGCCTCACAACCCATCACGTGGGCGGTGGACGCTTCGAGCGATTTGGTGCTCTGGGAGGAGATTGGCACCACTCAGGATCCCGAGGAGTTTGTCGACGTCTCCGAGGGAGATCACGCGGAACGGTTCTACCGGTTTCGGGAGCTGAGTTCCGAGGACCCGTAGCCGCAAGACCCTCAAACATCGGTGAGATTGGTGGAAGATGCCAGCTCCGCTGGGGAGCTAAAGCGGGAGAGGGCTGCCGCGCTCCCTAATGGGTAGTACCTCGCGAAGCGTCATGGACTGCTGTAGCCCTCTACAGCTTTTTCACATCGACGGAGTCGGGAATCCCCATGGCGGAAAGAAGGATCTCACCCACTTCTAATCACACCCCCAAACCGCAGAATCCGGATGCAGGCTTGCGTTTGCCGGACGATAGTGTAGTAAAGATGCCGTTAAGTGAGTGATTCGGAGGGTCAGGCCCTAACCAACGTTCCACGGGGTCCACGATCATCCCTTATGAGTTCTATGAATGTTTTGAAGTGTGCCTGGATGGCGGTGGCTTGCGTTTTGACCGCGTCGGCGCTGGGAGCCGCTGGCCCTTTCAGTCAGGAAGCCTATCTCAAGCCCTCTGATCCGGTTCCGTTTGGGACCTTTGGGACCGATGTTGCCCTCCGAGGAAACAAGTTGGTGGTGGGTAATTGGAGTGCGGGTGGCGGACCCTACAACCGGGCCTACTACTTCGCGAGGTCCGGGACGGAGTGGGCCCAGAAGCAGATCGTGTTCTTCCCTGGGAATGGTTCTGCCAGCCTGGCCAATTTCGGCTACCGAGTCGCTCTGCTCGACGACTGGCTGGCGGTGGTGGCCTCTCGCGAGCCGAATTTCACGACCAACGCCAATCTGGGCTTCGTGTATCTTTTCAAACCGACGGGTGCGAATGGAGACTGGGAGGTGGCCGGCAAGATAGGGTCGACCTTGGTCATTCAGGGCAATTACTTTGGTGAATCGATCGCGATGACTCCCGGACGGATGGCGGTCGGTCAGTTGAGCGGCCGAGGCTCTGCCCATATTTATTCATTGGTGGGTGGACAATGGACCCTCGAGTCCGTGCTCATGGGCCGGGAGCCAGTCGGGGTGGCTTTCTCCTTCGACTTCGGTCGCTCGATCGCGCTGTCGAAGGACGGAGAATGGCTGGTGGTTGGAGCTCCCAAGGAATCCAGTAAGGCCACGGGTGTGAACGGGGTTCAGAACGACGTCACCAGCCCGGGATCGGGTGCCGCCTATATTTATCGTCGTTTCCCTGATGTGCAAGGGCAGGGGCCTGGATGGATCTTGCAGGCCTATCTGAAGGCTTCGAACACCGATCCGAATGATCAGTTCGGTGTGTCGGTAGCGATCGATGAGACTGGGTCCACCGTCGTGGTGGGGGCTCCGTTTGAGGATAGCGTGGCGGAGGGTGTGAATGGGTCGCAGCAAAATCCGAACGTGATCCAGCCGGCGAGCGTGGATCGCGGTGCCGCCTATGTGTTCGGCCGGGCTGCGGGGGGCACCAACTGGACGCAAACCGCGTATCTCAAACCTTTTGGTCTTACCGGTATTTTCGCCAGTGCGGTGGATCAGTTCGGGAACGACGTGGCGGTTCAGGACGATTTGGTTATCGTGGGTGCGCATAATAGCTCCCGCAGCGCGGCCTATGTCTTTGAGCGTGGATCGGATGGCGCTTGGGCCACGCGCGCGCGCCTTACCAACTCCGTTCCAGGCAGCGTGCGATTCACCCAATCCATGGCCATCGATGGCAACACCGCTGTGTTCAGTGCCCATCAAGACAGCACCACGGCGAATCGGTCCGGCGCGGTTTACGTGTTCACTGGGTTCGCCTCAGCACCACCTCTGCCTAACCCCACCATCACCTATCAGTCCGCCGATGACTCGGTGGAGTTGACGTTCTTCGGAACGGTGGGCCAGTCCTATCTGCTCCAGCGCAGTCCCGATCTGCTGGGGTGGACGACCATCCAGACCGTGGTCGCCAATGCCGAGGGCCAGGTCGAGTATCAGGACGCCAATCCCCCGGCCGAAGGTGCCTTTTACCGCATCGTGCTGCCTTAATCCGTGGTTTCCTTTCTCTTTTTTAGGTTAAGCCCCCCACGGGTCCATCCGCCGAGGACATAAAAAAGCGAGGCCCGGAAACCGGGCCTCGCTGCGTCTAAAATTGGGCTACTGAACTCTTAGTAGCGATTGCGACCGCCACCGCCGCCGCCGTATTCACGGCGACCGCCGCCGCCGCCCGGGGCGCGTTCTTCACGAGGCTTGGCGATGTTGACGGTCAAAGCCCGTCCGTCCATATCCTTGCCGTTCAAGGCTTCGATCGCCTTGTTGGCTTCTTCAGCCGAGCTCATCGTCACGAATCCGAAACCGCGAGGACGGCCGGTTTCCCGGTCCATCATGAGGTTCGTTTCGGTGACGGTGCCGTGTGCAGCGAAAACGTCGTTAAGATCGTTTTCAGTGGTGTTGAAGGAAAGATTTCCTACAAATAGCTTATTGCTCATAGTGATGTTTTACTGTCCGAAGAACCATTTCCTTTCCAGAAGACTGTTCCCGAACATCGGGTCTAAAATCATCACTGAACTGAGTTCCTTGAAGATCTACCATGCCTTGAAAGAGATTAGTAATCTAACAGATATGGGTGCACCATGGCGGGTTCTGGTGAAATAGCCACAACTATTTTCAACTATTCGCGTGGGCGGCTGAGCGCCCAGGGTTAAAACCTCGGCGTTTGTGAAGTTCCGGACCGGATTTCAGCAAAATCAGACTTGCTGGACTATGTCACTTCGCCTAGACATCAGATCGTCATCGGGGATTCCGCGATCAGACAAATCTCGATGCGTTTGTTAACTACTAAGTAACCTTCCATGAAACTACGTTATTTAACCCCACTGTTCTCAGTGGCGGCTGCATTACATACTTCTGCCCAGGAAGTCACACCGGTCTGGGTTCAGCACATCAACGGAACCGTCAACGTGGATCCTGCCAATGTGCTTCCAATCCTCAACAAGCCGGAGAACCAGCCGGTTATCGCAATGCCCGACGGGTTGCTCCGCGACGGACGTGAGTCGCTGGCGATCTATTCGCGGCTCGTTCCCTATGATGCCAACCGCCTGCTCCTGGCCGTTTCTGAGAATGGTATTGATGAGCTGAGCCCGGACGTGACCCCTGAGCAGTTGGCCAAGGCTGCGCAGTTTCCGGACCGTTCGTTGGTTTGGTTGGAGGCCGCCACCGGCAAGCCTCTCGGTGTCGCGTGGTCGGAGAGCCTGCGGCCGGCCGACTTGATCGACTATGATGTGACGGCTGGTCAAACCGGTTATCAGGCCAATAAGGGCTATGCTTTTTGGCGCCCGGTTTTGGACGAGAATCCCGATCCTACCAAACGCGCGATCTACAGCGGCTATCGCCACTTGATTCTCCGCTATGCTCCCAAAGCAGACGGCACCGGCTGGGAAACGACGCCTACCATCGCTTGGGAAGAGCCGCTTCCCGGATTGGACGAGGCGGACGGCGCGGTAAAGCCAGAAGCGGGCATCGGTGATGGACTTTCCGGCACCGCCTCCACTTCGGGCGAACAAGGCAGCTGGCGCGCCTGGCGCTGGCGGAATACTCGGGTTTATGGTTATGGCTTGGATACCATCATCGCGGCCGGTGGCGGCACGTGGCGTATCGGTCAGCAACCTCAGCTCTTCAAGACCACGGACGGCCTTACCTTCACTCCGTTCGCGCGGGTGGATGATCGAGGCAACAACGCCCGCCGGAACGACTTCGCGCTCGGCGGCACTTCTAGCCGACGTGTTCAGGTCAGTTCGGATCCCGCTCGGCCCAACCTGGAAGTGATCTACAGTGGTCACTACCCCGGCAGCGGCTGGCAGGCTCGTCCGAATCGTTATACCTCCAATCCGGACAACCCGACCCCGAGCGATCCGTACAACAACCAGCCCGACGTACGGTTGTTCAAGCAAGACGAAGCCGAGGCTGGCAATTTCCCGAAATTCGTTTGGGAGGCAGCTGGTAAGGATGGGCTTCCTTTGGAACGCGGCGTTGATGGCGTAGATCGGTATGATGGTAACTGGAGCGTGGCTCTGGATACCAACCCGAAGCTGGACTACCTCGTGTCCATTTCCGCCTCTTCCTATGACGTTGGTTTCTACACCTACGCTTGGGTGGCAGTCCATCGTTTGGATGGCAGCATCGCCAGCGGAAAGTCGTCCTATGTAATCCCGGTCAAAGAAGACGATGTGCTGCTCGACTACGGCGGCAGCGTTGAACCTGACTTCGACACCACCGAGTCCTGGCTCGAGGTGGTGCCCGACCTGACTGCGCCCGCGAACTTGGGCAAGTCCTATGCGTACGTCGCCCTGGAAAACGGTGGTTTCGGCGTGTTCGAGATCAAGAACGTTGCCGCAGCCATTCAGACCAATCCGTCCGGCACTGAAGTGCTCGCCGGCTCGGAAGTAGTGCTGACAGCAGCCGCCTCGGGCAGTCCGAACACCTACCGCTGGACTCGCAACGGTGTGCCGTTGACCGACGGCAAGTACGTCAAAGGTTCGAAGACCGCCAAGTTGACCCTGAGTCAGATCGTTCCCAGCGAGGCTGGTGACTATCAGCTCCAGATCACCAACCCGCTCGGCAACCTGACCACCACCGTGGCTACGGTGAAGGTCGGCGGGGCTTACATCCGTCCGGCGAACGGTTCCCTCACCGAGGACGCTGTGGCGACCGCCTCCTCCACCGCCTTTGGTGGCCCGCCCTCGTATGCGATCGACGGCAACACCGATGGAAACTGGGGCGGCAACTCCGTGTTCCACTCTGACAATGAAGTCAATCCCTGGCTGTCAATCGACCTCGGCGGTGTGAAGTCGATCGGTCAGATCGTTTATTATCGTCGGACCGACTGCTGCGGCGATCGGAGCGACAATCTCATTGTGACGGTGCTCAACGCGACTGGCGGGGTGGAATACACTTACGCGGCCGAAGGCACGCCCGAGGATCCGTTGACCCTGGATATCAACCCGCCGGTGAACGGCAAAACGGTTCGAGTTGAGCGGCAGTTCGAGGATCCGACCAAGGGGTATCTCAACATCGCCGAAGTCCAGGTTTGGAGCGCGGCCAGCCCCTCGCTGGCGGTGGGCAGCTACCAGGGTGACGCCGTCGTGGCCTGGGCCGGAGCCGGCGCGATCGTCCTGGAGGAAGCCTCCAAGGTAGAAGGTCCTTACACCGAAGTGGCAGGCGCAACGAATCCGTTCCGCGTGCCTACCGCTGGTGCTCAGGCGAAGTTCTACCGTGCGGTGAGAAAGTAACCTGATTGAGACGGCCGAGTCGGCCGCTCACCTGATATTGTCACAAAGGCCGGGCCCTCGGGTCCGGCCTTTCTTTATTTTGCTGCTCCCTGCGAGCTGCGTAGGTTAGGGTGAGCCATGGATTGTTTGATGAGGATGCACTTGGACGCACGACGGATAGCGTTGTTTATTCTTTGGTTTTGGGCGGGTGATGTGTGGGCGCAATCGACCTTGGCCACCAACACGACCCACCAGTCCTCGCCAGCAGGCGCAGTCGCCCCGGAGGCAGAAATCATCCACCTCCCGCCCTCCGTTCCCGATCCTCTCGAACCGTTTAATCGGGCGATGTGGGGTGTGAACCGCGGCCTCATGACGTGGGTGGTCAAGCCCACGGGCAAAGTGTATCGGTTTGTCATTCGAAAGCCGCTTCGCCAGGGTATTGCCAACTTCGGCCGCAACGTCACTTATCCGGGCCGCCTGCTGAACAACCTGCTCCAAGGGCGCTGGCGCGGGGCGATGGATGAATCGGATCGATTTCTCTGCAACACCTTGGCCGGCGGGGCGGGTTTTGTGGACGTGGCCACGCGATGGCATATTCCGAAATCCGACGCCGATTTCGGTCAGACGTTTGGACGGTGGGGCTGGAATCCCGCCTGTTATCTGATGCTTCCGGTGTTTGGTCCCAGCAACGAGCGGGATGCGCTTGGTTTGGCCTGCGATTCGGCGGCCGATCCACTACACTACGTGACCCCCCAAAGCAGCGGCCGCGAAGGTGCGCTGTCCTTCATCAGTCCGTACACGTTTTACACCTACGGGGTGACCTACAACAACCTTACCGACAGCGTTGACAGTTACGTGCGCTTCGCGCGGGCCGAAGCAGATCCTTATGCCATGCTCCAGTACGCGTGGACCTTCGCTCGCAGCCCGCGCTCGCCCGACCTCGGTTTACATGGGGAGACCGATCCCGCTTCACTGGACACCCTTGGGTCCACCCGGGTGTCGTTCAAGGAACTTGGCTTTCCCGGCCGCGGTCAGACCAAGTCGATAAAAATACCGTCCACGGGGAACACGTTAAAGTTCTCCCTCTGGCTCCAACCGAACCGCGCGCCGATCGTATATCTGGTTCCGGGACTGGGATCGCATCGGTTGACAGACATGACCCTGGCGCTGGCCGAGTTGGCCTATCAAAAAGGAAATTCGGTGGTCTGCGTCAGCAGTCCGTATAACCCGGAGTTCATGGACCACGCCTCCACCGCTGCGGTGCCGGGTTACACTCCGGTGGATGCCCACGATCTCCATGTCGCGCTCACTGAGGTGGATCGATATCTCGTTCGACGGCATCCGGAGCGCCTCACTACTAGAGCCCTGATGGGTTATTCGATGGGGGGATTCCATACGCTGTTCCTGGCTGGATCGGGGAAGGCGAGCGATGCTGCCCTCCTCCGGTTTGACCGCTTTGTGGCGATTAACGCTCCGGTTAGGTTGAGTTACGGTATCTCTCGATTGGATGATTTTTATCACGCCCCACTCGCCTGGCCCGCGCACCAGCGCACTGCCAACATGGAAAATGCCTTGCTGAAGATCGCGTCATCCGTGCAGGGGTCACAAGTTTCAACCTCGGCTGTGCCTTTCAGCGCGGTCGAGTCCAAGTTTCTTATTGGACTCAGCTTTCGCCTCAAACTACGCGATGTCATTTTCAGCAGCCAGCAGCGGACCAACCTGGGAGTGCTGGAGCACGCAATTCGCAGCTCTCGTCGAGGGCCGGTTTACGACGAGATTCTTCGCTATTCGTTTGCCGAGTATCTTCAGAGGTTTGCGGTGCCCTACTACCATTCGCGGGGAGTTGATCTCGCCGCGCCTGGCGCCCTGGATCGGGCGGGTGATTTGAGAACCTACAGTGAGGGGCTACAGAGTAACCCCAAGGTGTGGATCATTACGAATGAGAATGATTTCCTGCTGCCTCGGGAAGATCTGGACTGGCTCAGAAATTCCTTCCGAGCCGAGCAAATCACGGTCTTTGGTCGCGGCGGTCATATGGGCAATCTGGGCACCTCGGAGGTCCAAGAAGCGATCCGGCGCGCATTGACGGATTTGTAGACGAAGATCGGTTTCGTCCATTTGCCTGTGTGTGGGTTTGGATTCAAACGGACGGAGGCGGCCGCCACTCATTTGAGGTTCGGTAACTCCGGAGCGGCTTCCACTCGATAGAATGCCCTTCCATTGGGCGGCTGTGGATCGTTCAGGACCAGTTGATCCGCCACGGTGCGTTGGGACTGGTTGGCTACCCTGGTCCAGGTAGCGCCCTCCACGTCGCTTTTCCGAACCAAGGTGTAATTGGAGCCCGGTTGCGGCGTGAGGGTGACAAAGAAGCCATCCCCACCAAACGCGGCTTTGAGGATCTGGAGGCGGTTCGGAGCCGTGCTGGGGATTTGGAGCAGGGCGGCCCAGTCATCCATGTTCTTGCCGATGAAGTCGTCGAAGCCATGAAACCGCGCGCGCTCAGACAGCAAGGCGGCCTTGAGATCCGCATCACCGAGTGCGGCGAACGTATCCCATAGGGAGTTCAGCTGCTCGATCATTTCGCGAGTGATGGTGACTTCGGATCCGCGGCCTGCCAGCCAAGCCGCGAGGGCGGGAAGATAGTTTAGAGACATCTGATAGGATCGGACATAAAGGACTGGATTCCGGTTCGCGATCTGCCGCGCTGTCCCCTCGAATCGATAATAAAGATCCACCAAACGTTTCCCTTCCGAGGTTTGATTCATGAGGTCGCGGATTCGGTAGAAGCTAGGGACCATGTTGATCGACGTGTCATCGACAGGCGATGAGTGACTTAGTGTCTTGATCAAGGGCGGTGGGGCAGGGGAATTGGGGGATGGGAGTCCTGAAACCCAGCGGTTTGCAAAGGCCTTTATTAGAAAGAAGCAAGTATAGCAGTCAGCATCATCCTCGTGATTCTCACAGGATGCCCCAAGGGAAATGATCGGAGGGACTAAGCCTGGACTCCGAGGTATCTCATTCCCTGAGAACGTGATGAATCCGCCGCTCCCAACCAGTTCGACGCGGTCTTGGTTCTGGTAGGTGAGCCACACTCGGGAGTCGGTCATCGCCATGTCCACATTCACCGGTGTCCCCGATATCGGCAGTCGTTCTACTGCAGCGTGCCCTAATTTATTGGTGTCGAGGATTCCTTCGGAAGAAACCAACAGGGCCCGCCCGGCGCCGAATACGGCCAGACGTAGGGACTCTTCAACCCCCTTCAGGCGCAAACTCTGGATATAACTCGGAGGGAGGTTGGCGAGGGAAATGAATTCCCAAGGTTCCGTGTTCAACTTGGTCAGGTGACGGCGTGCAATTGCAACGGAGCGCTGGCCGTTGGGCGCGGGGAGCGTGTAGGCAAGATAGAGGTAGCCGAGGTTGCTAATATCATCGTAGGGAGGATGATCGGTCCACATCAAATCGATCAGTGGAGGTAGGGTATCGTTGACCTGAAGAATCTCCTGATCCTCCCGCCAGACGAAGCCTTCGAATCTTGCGACGCGAATACGGAATGTTTGGTCCTTCACCACGTAGGCCACATAGGCCGCAGGCGTCTCAAATCGGCCGATGCCTGCCGCGAATGTAGCAGTCACGGGAGGGAGTCCAGGGTTCGGGGAGACCGTATTGGCCGTGCGCGCAGCCAGCCAGGAGGAAAAGGAGGTGGTGTCGTAGGTTGTCGGCCGGTTTTGATCATCAAAGCCGAGAGCGATTTGGAGAGGGACACTGATCGAGGAGCCTTCATTGACCAACTCCACCAGACCCACTTTGCCATCTCCGGCTCCTCGTAAGCCTGGCGGAAGAGCGTCGTCCATCCAGGGGGTGACTCCCGTCGTCCAGCGCAGCGCTTTCGCTTCACGGTCACTCAGTGGATCGGTCACCAATGCGAGCAGCTCGCCGGATCGGGTGTGGAGCAGCCCATCGCGGTGGATCGCTCCTCTCAAGATCTGCGGAGGAGAGGCCCCGTACGCGAAGCCGGGCAACAGCCACTTGTGATTCAGGATGTCGGTAGCGGTTTGGTGGCTGTCTGACCAGGCGACATGGGGTAAGGAAGAGGAATCGAGGGAGAGGACAGGAGCCACGTTCACCCCTTCACCTAAAGTGGCGACGGTGGGCATTGGCGTCCAGCGAGGAGCGAGGGTGCCAAAGACCACATTCTCGTTCGGCCACCCCGTGTGAAATACAATCATGGGCGAGCCGTCCAGCGAATTGCCTAGAGCCAGTGCTGGATCGATCGGATGGTCGAGCGGAATTCGCTTTTGTTCGAGCGTGAGCCCCACGGTGATCTCCTCGGTTTCATAGATCCGGTTGAGAGCCCAGACCGATCCGTCGAACCGGGCCGTGTACCAAAGCCGTCGATAAAACCGATCCTGGTCTTCAAATACCGTGAAATTGGCCGTCTGTTCGGTGCAGGTGAACGCGACGAGGGGTGCGCCTTGTTGGTCCACACTTAGCGAGGGGCGACTGCAACGGTCCTGTGGGTTGACCAACTCAATCTTCCACCCGGACGGCTGTTGATGAACGTAGGCAATTTCTGGAAGTCCATCCTCCACGGGATATCGGGTGTAGGCGGCAGCTGTGGATTCTTGGATCGATTTCGCTGAGATATGGATAGGGCGATCACTTCTCTTGGCTAACTCGTCCAGGACTTGCAGTTGGCTTGAGTGCACATCGAACAGCAGCAGTGCCACCGTTCCGTCAGGACGCTCGCCCGCTAGAAAAACCTGCTCTCCTTCGACGGGGGCGATGGTGGTTCCAAAACTTGATACCTTCCAACCGTCTGGGAGGCGAAATGTCTCAGTCCCCCAGCTCGCCACGGCGCTAGCACCTCGAGTGGCGCGGTTCAGCGTCCCGGCAGCCACAAACCAGATATCGCGAGACGGCGAGGTGCCCGGGCCAATGTGCAGAATCGGACTAAACACTGGCCCCGGGAACACCTCTTCCACCACCCACTCGGCCGCTGGGTCGTTGTCACGATTTGGAGTGGAGTACACCAACGCTCGACTTAAATCACTGCGTTGAATCGCCCCAGCCACATGAACTCGGTAGTTCTCGTCTACCGCCATCGACAACGGAGTGCTGATGTCTGCGGACACTGTGCTGGGTGAAGCGCTTTGGGGACTGAATGGCGCGTTCAGCAGGCGCCCCGTCCATCTCAGCCCATCCCAGGTCCCATAGTGAATCTGGCGTTGGCTGCGGTTGAACCAGATCGAGTGAGGTAATCCTTTTCGATCGGTGGCCAGGCACGCTCCGTAACCGGTATCCCCCAGTTCCTCAATCTTGGTGAACTGCCACTGGGTAGGGTTTTGAGGGGGTGGCTCGGCGACTTCGACTGTTCCAGCGTCTCCATTGTTACTGAGATTGAAGTCCACCAGGCTCGACTTGGCGGAGGTCATGAACGACGTCGTGCTGTCGCTCAAGAATCTGAGCTCGATCAAGACGCCCGCCTTTTCTCCCACCCCCAGATTCCCCAAATCGCAGATCAGTTTGTCGCCTTGCAATTGGTAGGTGCCGCGGTTGTTGAAAGCGCTCACCAGTGCGAGTCGGGCGGGATTTCCTAGAAACTCAGGAGATTGAAACGTGAATTGTGACTGGTTAGCTATCGAGGGTCCCCGGTTCTCAATCTCGAATTGGAACTGGGCGGTCTGGCCCTGGGCCACCGTTCGAGGCGCGAGGACGTGACGGACCGCCAAGTCCGCGTTGGGCTTTACTATCGTGAGGTCAAATCGGGCATCGGTGGTTAGGTGTTGCGAGCTGGCTGGGGCGCTGGGGTTGAAGTCGGTGAGACGGACACGCACTGTCAGCGGGCCGAGAGGTGCATCGACCGGCGGAGTCCACTCCAGTAGGCCGTCGGGGGAAACCGTCAGACCGACCGGACCGGTGTTAGGGGTGAGTGCGAAGACCACAGTATTGGCAGGCAGATCGCTGTCGATGAATCCGAGTTGGAGCCGGTAAGGCGTCCCTGGAGCCACCTCCAAGCTTGCGTTGGAGGCGAGGTTCAACCCGGGAGGACTGTTCGCTTCCTGAACGTCGACTTGGAAAGTGACTTCGGCCTGACCCGTGGACGGCAATGGCTCATCGTGGACCCGAACGGTGACCGCAGGCAGGGTACCTCCTGACCTTTCATCCGGAAGCCAGAAGAGCGCCCCAGTATTGGCGTCGATCGTCATGCCCGGAGGGCTAGCAACCAGCTCGAAAATGGGCTGACGCGGTGTGACGACCGATTGCAGCGAGGGTGTAAATCGGAGCGCCGTTCCCTCCGTGGCTTTCAAGGTGCCCACGGATTGCAAAGCCAAGGGGACCAGATAGGCCGAATCGGGTGTGGCACTGGTCCAGGTTGTTCCCACTCGCAGTTCATCGATCGCCCATGCTCCCGTCGAAGTCAGGGCCAGCCCGGCGATCTCCCCGAGGTCGCGATCGGTCCTGAGCGCATTCGGCGTCACGGGCTCTGGTTGGCCTGGGATCGGATTCACAAACAGGGAAATACGATCGTTGCCTGGGAAGAACTCCAGCTTGATGACTAGCCAGGCCGCTGTTCCTACCAGTGCCGGTTGGGAGCTTGTGACTTGTCTAGCTCCCCCGGCATCCTCCACCACCCAGTGGTTGAAGTCGCCGCCACCCGGCTTACCCACGAATAGGTCCAATCCGACCGAGGCATCGGCCAGCAGTCCGAAATAGCCGTTGCCCCCGCCCGCCCCGAGGGTTCCGGCCGGCCTGGCGAGGAAACTCAGATAGCGGACCGTCCCTGGGGTACCCAATGGGGTCGACAACCGACGCGCGATGGTTTGCGCACTGATCGGCTGCGAGGGAACCTTCGCGTGATGTCCCGCCTGCTGCATGTTGGGATAGGGCAGTGATCCAGAATCCAAAGTGAACCCACTGGCGGCACCCCAAGGTCCGCTGAATCCAAAGCCACCAGCCTTGAGGGACAGCGGGCCTGCTGCAGGTGTGTAGTCAAAAGGTTCATACACCAGCATTCCTTGGGGGGGGGCAGGTAGAACGACCAGATTCAGCGAGGCGCTGGCGGTTCGGCCCCCTTCGCCAGTTGCCGTTACGGTGACTACGGTGGACCCGGAGCTCCCCACGTTCGGACGGATGCGCATCACTCTCACGCGGCCAGTCCCCGTGAAGGTAATGTTCGCGTTGGGAACAATGGACTGGTCCCCGCTGATGGCGGTCAAACTCACGTTTGCAACGTTGCCACCCGGAAATGACAAGGAGACGTCGATGTCAACCGATTGCTCCGCGGTGAGGGTGGTTGAGGGAAACGGCAGGGAGATGGAGAGCTGGGGTGGGCCAGTGATTACGCTGAGTTGGGCTCCGTCCGCGAGCTCGCCCAAGGCCAGCCAAGGTGGGCCCGCTGGGGCGGCCAGATCGGCGAACGCCCCGGTTCTCCCGCCGGTCGCCGTGAGAAATTTGAAAGTGTCGGAGGGTTGAGGGGTGAACCCTCCCAGAAAGGACACGCTGACCAGACCGTCGAGGGCTGCGGAGCCATCCACCAACAGGCGGTCAAATTGGTCCACTGCGGTGCCGGTCAGCTCGACTTCCAAATTGCCGGAGGGCAGTTGGACAAACTGTCGAAGGAGGTGCAACAGTCCCGGGCTCGCACCGGGACGGATCGTTCCGCCGTTGGTCACGGCCGAGTCGATTTCGCCATTGCCATCGAACGTGCCCCCGTCGATTTGCGTTCCTCCGTCGGCTCGGAGGGATCCGCCACCCTCGAACACAGTTCTTCCGGCCGTCTGATGGTAGACTCCCACATTCGGTTTGAGACTCAGCGATCCGCGGAGGACATTGGTTCCAGCATTGTCGAAATGTCCTTCGATCTGGACCGTGCCTGCACCGGGATTTCGCGTGAAGGTTCCTTCGTTTACTAAGCGGTTGGGCGTGTTGCCCGGGGAACTCCATCGGACCCCGTCGTCCATTTGAAAAGTCCCGCCAGCGTCGTTGGTGATGATCGAGGGCCCAGGCGTGGTTTGTGTGAGCCCCGCCGACCAGTGGGCAACCCCGGCGTTGCGCACGATCCCTGCGCTGAAAGAATGGGGTGCGGTGGTTGGACTATCGATGGTCAGGCCGCCGAGGCAATTCAGGAACACGTTCGTTCGGAGATCCCCTTGTTGCCAATGTGTTTCTCCATGGGCCACCAGTTGCCCAGGTCCCGCGACGGAGCCGGCGACCAGCTCGACCTCTCCGGCCGAAAATGTGCAGTCCTGGTTGAGAAGAAGCTGGCCGGAGTTGAGACGGAGGTGCATCAATGGATCACCGACCTCGACACCCGAAAAACATTTGAGGAGACCGTTAATCTGAAGGAGGCCATTGCCCACCAGTTGAGATCCGGGGCGCAATTCGAATGGAACGCTTGTGGCGGTAAGCTTCATCGATCCAGTTCCTGCGACTTCCACACGTCCCTCGTTGTAGCCCCCTTTGGAGAGAGTCAGATCGGTGTTGGTCACGTGAAGCGTCCCCGATGGGCGGTTCTCCAGAAACACTCCTAGGGAAGTCGCCTGGGTACTTTCGGGAAGACGGATGAGGCCTTCATTGACGATCCGAGCGCCGGGGTTCCCTGAATCGTTCCAGTTGACCCCCTGCATGAAGTCAAGGCGGCCGTGGTTAGAGAGTGTGGCCTGAGTCCCCTGAGAAATCGTTTGAATGCTCCCGTTTGTCCATGCCCCGTTGCCCCAATTGTCGATTCGCCCTCCTCGCCAACTTAAGGCTACGCCGGCGGTCGGGGTTATAAACAGCCCTCCATGAGTAATGAGAGTGAGATCTTCGAAGCTGCCGCCATTCCAAGTGAATCGGCCGTTGATTTCCAGCGTGTCGCTGCCACCTAGGACCCCACCGCGAACCCTTAGACTGTTGACCGTGGGTGCCGCCCCTGTCTCGAAGTCGAGGGATCCGCCCGCCACATCGAGGAGATAGGACCCAGCCCCGAATTGGGCACCGGCGAGATACCGAACCCTTGCGGTTCCGGAGATCAGGTTCGTCCCGTCGCCGGTGAGTTGGCCGCCCACAAAATCGAACACGCCGGCGGAGATCTGCAGCGTGGTGCCAGCGTTGATGGCGATCGGTCCGGAGTTAGTGCCCCCGTCGGAGAATTCCAAAGTGCCGGCTTGAACCTCGATGGTCCCCTCATTGATCAGGCGAGCATCGAGGCGAGCAGCGGCGCTGCCGGTCTTCAGGACTCGACCGCTCACGGTATTGTGGAGAAAACTGGTGATCGTGGCAGCGGAGGGCGCCCAGGATGCCGTCGCTGGGGAGTTGGGACCGATCTCAAACTGGTTCAGATTCCAGAACTCCATGTTTCCTCCAGAACTGGTCAGGCTGCCTTGCGTCCACAGAATCCGTCCACCGTTGGTAACACCCATGCGAGTGAGGGTCCTCCCGGCGTTGTTGGTCATCGTGACGAGTCCGCCCACCGCGACGTCCACCAGCCCGGTGCGACCCAACGGGCCCACCAGCGTGCCGCCTGTCCAGTTGAGACGCCCCTCCACTCGCGCCACGGCGCTCGTCAGATTGTTGTTCTCAGTGAGAACTCCGTTGGCACCGATGAGGAGAGTTTGAGCCACCGTCAGACTCCGCCCATTGGCCACGAGTGTCTGGCTTCCCGTGGCGGCACCGAGGGTGAGGCTGGCAGCCACCGAATGAACATCCTGAGTGATGGTATAAGTGCCAGGCGTGGTGATCAGGACATCATCCGCGATCGTGGGAACTCTGCCTGGACTCCAGTGTGTCGCTCTCCCCCAGGTCCCTCCTGCGACATTTGTCCAGGTGATGGTGTCGGCTGATCCCGAAAGCAGGCTCAAGCCGATGAAGGCCAGGAAGAGTGAGAGGCGCGTCCGTTCAGGAAAACTCGAAGCAGGTGAATTGACGGTTTTCATGGAAAACGAGCCTGCCGGTCGAAGGCTTAATCCATGATTAACGCGAGATTAAAACGCGTTAAGGTCCTGGTGTTTCATGGAGGGGCGGTCGGCAAGCGGATGGTGAACGTGCTGCCGGTTCCGATGGTGCTCTTCACCCCGACGGTTCCCCCATGTGCTTCCACCAGCATTTTGACGATGGCCAGCCCCAGTCCTGCACCTCCGAGTTGCCGTGAACGTGCTTTGTCCACACGATAGAATCTTTCGAACAGCCGCGGGAGGTGCTCGGGTGCGATCCCCGCTCCTCCGTCGATCACCTCCACGACGACTTCTTCTTCCTGCGCCGCGGCTCGCACCTGCACTTCCTCGTCGGGCATGGAGTGGCGGATGGCGTTCTCGATGAGATTTGTTAGGGCCGATTCCAAGGCGAGGGGGTCCCCCAGCACGATCAGTCCTTCCTGGAGCTCCGTGCGCAGGCGGACTTGATGGGGGTCCGCCAGGGGGGAGAGCTTGGCGCACACCATCGAAACGAGTACCTCGACCTTGACTCGTTCCTGTTTCACCAGCACTTCTCCGGCATCCGCGTGCGCCAGCGTGAGCAGGTTCTCGACGATTCGGCAGAGCCGAACAATTTCGTCGTGGTTGCTGGCCAGAACTGCCTGATACCGGTCGATGGATCGCTCCCGACGGAGAGCCACCTGGATTTCTCCCCGCAGGATGGTGAGCGGTGTTCTCAGCTCGTGGGAGGCATCCGCTACCATGCGTTGCTGTGCGTTGTGCGACTCGTTTAAGCGGTCGAGGATGCCGTTGAGCGCTTGGGTCAACCGGTTGATTTCCGGCTCGTCCGATGGCGTGATTAGGCGAAGTTGCCCGATCTCGGAGTTGCTGAGTCTTTCGGCAGTTTCCGTGGCGAGACTCAGCGACCGCAACCACTGTCCGGTCAGATAGTAGACACAAGCCATCACACTGCCGAAAAACACCACACTTGCGAGCGTGAGCCACAGGCGCAAACGCAGGACGCGGTCGTGCAGCCCCCCGATCGCGGTGCCCACCTGAGCCCAAGCGGTGATGGTGCGGTCGGTCGGAATGAATTGGGTAGGATCATCACCTTTGGGCGTTCGGGTCGGCCCGTCCTCTCGGATGAAGACCGGGTAGGTGGCCACCTGGAAAGGTATTCCCCCAGGGAGCGTGATTTCCTCCTTCAACGGTCTGGCGAACGGGTGGGTTTGCTCGCGTGCGAGCTGGCTAAGACCAAAGGGCACGCTGACGCCGGTGGATTTCCCGATTACCGTGCCGTTAGTATCGTAGAGCAGATACAGCGTTCCACTCACCTCAGGGCGGAACCCGCGATCAAAATGGGCTTCGTAGATGGGGCGGCGAGGATTTACCGCGAACGCGAAGGCGATCGCGCGATTGGTGAGCTTCTCGTTCAGATCCTCTCGCATCCAAAGCACTACTTGGTTGAAAAAGGCAATCGAGAAGGTGGTCAGCCCCAGGCCGACCACAACACCAATGCCTACCATGAGGCGAGTCCGAATGCTTTTCATGCGTGGTAGGATGCCTGGTGGTCCATTAACCCTGGGTGAAACCAACATTAACTTGCGTTAAGAAATGCAATTTCGGGGGCATCCCTCCACTTTCAGCACGTAGCCAACTCCTCGCACGGTGTGGATGAGTGTGGGTGAGAACTCGCGGTCGACCTTTTCACGAACGTGATGCATGGTCACATCAATCACATTGCTGAATGGATCGAAGTTTTCATCCCACACATGAGTGGCCAGCTTGGTTCGAGTGACGACTTCGTTCGGGTTGCGCAGAAGGAACTCCAAGACGCTGAACTGTTTGGCGGAGAGTGACAACGGGCGGCCTGCGCGACTTACTTTCCGTGTTCGGGGGTCGAGCTCAAGATCCGCAACACGGAGTATAAGTTGGCCGTCGGCCGTACTCCGGCGCAACAGCGCGCGCACACGAGCCAGGAACTCATCGAAATCAAAAGGCTTGGTGAGATAGTCATCCGCTCCCGCATCAAGCCCCTGGACGCGATCCCGCACGCTCGCTCGTGCAGTCAGCATCAGCACTAGCACATTGCTGCCTGTCGAGCGAATCTCCCGAAGCAGGGTGAAACCGTCCTTCTTGGGCAGTAGTGCATCCAATACGATCAAGTCGTAGGCGTTATTCAAGGCCCGATACAGTCCTTCCTGGCCATCCGGAGCCCAGTCGACCGCATACGCTTGTTCGCGGAGCCCTTCCTCGATAAAGCGGGCCACCTTACATTCATCTTCCACGACCAGGATGCGCACATTGAGTTCCTAGCATATGCTGGGCACCTTCGTCGAGTTCGCTCTGTGTCCACTGTCGTGACAAAGCACTGAGGAGGTCCGCCAGGAGAGGAACGAGGACTATGAATTTTCTGAATGCGGTTCGAGGTTCAGAACCTACTGGGTCACGAGACGATAGTATCCAGCACGACCTGCGGTCGAGGTGGGATCAACCAGCTCGAAGCTGCCGGGTGCCGTCTCGATCGCGAGGCCCAGGCTCTGCCATGTTGGATTCTCCAGACTCGCGGTTCGCTCGACGTGGTAACGATACCGGGACTGTCCCGGGAACCGGATATGGGTTCCTGTGGCGGGTGTCCATTCCGTTTGGCCGATCCTGGGAACCATCGCCGGAGTGCCGACAATCGCATCCGATCTCACCCAGCTTACCCCCTCATTCAGCGTGGCTGAGAGTGCGGACTTGGCATGATTAAAGGGGAGCAGGGAAGTGCCTTGCCCCTCGTTGCATCGCCAATACGTGAGCATTCCGGGTGTGTCGCCCTGCGGCTGGCTCCATCCAAAGCTATTCACTTGCTCAAGGGTCAGAGCCACGTTCCAAATGCTGATCTCATCCATCAGCCCATAATAGTGGGCGCCTGAGGGGAGGGAGTTCCCGGGATAGTTGCCCAACCGGAGCGGCTCTCGAGAACTGGAAGGTCCAGGAGTTCCCACCCAAGCCTGGCTGGCGCGAAGCACTCCGTCGACGTAGAGCCGACCTCCAGCCGCATCCACCACGAAGCCCACCTGATGCCACTGGCAATCCGCAATCCAACCGCCATCCAGCCCGTTATTGCCTCCGAAGACCAGGTTTCGGGAATCCTTGAAATACCAGGCGCGCAGGCGTCCTTCGGAAATAAACACCTGCCAACCGTTGGCCGAGCCAGCTTCGTAGTTGTTGATGAGCGCCGCTTCATTTGTCTGAGTGGTTTTCACCCAGGCGAGCACCGAGAGCGGGTAGGCGTTCATGGGGTTTTTAGAGCCGACGGCCACTGTCCCGGTCACCCCATCGAAGAGCAAACCCCATCCCGGTCCCTGGGTGCGGCGGACTGACCACACGTCCGAGCTTTGCCACCCCACCGTTGAATCCGCTTTCCCGTCATTGACTCCGCCCGCGCTGGCCAGATCCCTGACCTTCCCTTCCAATCTCGGATCCTGGCTCTGTTCCATTGGCCAGTAACCGATCATTCCAGCTTCGCTTCCGGTAAGCGGACCGTCGGCCAGTTCGCGGGCCTCTTGGACGGTCTTTTCAAGGTCCCAGAGTGTGACCTCATCCAGCGCGCCAACGAATGGCTGCCATCCAGCGCTGCTGGCATCCCGTGATCGGCCAAAGGTCAGGTCTCGCTGTGACTTCGCGCCTCCTGGAACTCCCTTCCAGAGGCCGTGGATCTTGAGGTCCCCATCCAGGTAGAGTTTTCCGCCATCGTCCGATACGGTGAACACCACGTGATGCCAGATTCCGTCGGCCACCACGCCGCCATCCAAGGGTTGGAGACCATCCCTAATGTAGTCTGTCTTCGAGCGCGCGTATTCCGCCTTCAAACGTCCCCGGTCGATGCTCAGTAGATATCCCATGTCCGAAGCTTCGGAGTAGTTGTGAATCACCAGGGCTCGGTTCGTGCTTTCGGTCTTGATCCAGGCGCTGAGGGTCATGGGATAAGGCATCAGAGAATCCTGCTCAGCGATGACGACGCCTCCGCGACCGTCAAACCGGATGGATTGGTTGAGCGGAGCGGGGGATGTCGCCCGTCCCACGGTCGAGGGGCTCCAGGCGATACCGGTGGTGACTGTTCCGGTATAGCGGGCGGTTCCTTCGCGGAACCCGAGTAGGTTGCCAACCTCGGCCTCGTCCATCTTAAATACCGCGATTAATCCGGGCTCGAAGCTGCTCAGGGGATGGTATCGGTGGTAGTCGATTTCATCGGCTTCAAGGACTCGGTTCCACAGGCTGACTTCATCCAACTCTCCGATGAATCGGCTGCGATCCGACGGACCTCGGGATCCCGGCCAAACGCCGAACCGCAAGTGATCGCTCATCTGGGAGGCTCCCGGGCTTCCGACCCAGTTCCCGCGGTTGCGGTTTACCCCGTCCACATAGAGGGTGCCTCCGGTCTCGTCCACGACCCAGGCAATATGGTGCCAAGCTCCGTCAGCCACAAAACCTCCATTCAGCCCCCGGCCATTGAAATCCACTCCATTGGCCGCAAAGCCCTCTCCGGGGCCGGCCACCCATCCCTGCAAATCATGGAAGTGCCAGGCATGGACCTGCCCCTGAATCAGGTGAATCTGGTAACCTCCGAAGTTTGAAAGGTATTTCGACACCAGCGCGGTCGAGTTGGTCTGCTCGGTTCGAACCCAGGTCATGACCGTGAACGGGAATGGATTCAGGGAGGAGTGATGTTCGATCGTTGCCAGTCCCGATCCATCAGCGAATACCAGCGAGTTTCCCGGGCCATTGGTTCGCACGGTTGGACGTGGCCACGCGACGGTATGAGTTTTTTCGATCTGCGCTGTGTCTCCATCATTGTCCTTCAGGGTCACGTGGATCTGGAAGGTGGAGGTGTCGGGCTCACAGGGATCCGTTTCACGGTAGACATGGGATCGGGTGAAGTCGTTAGCGAACGAGGGTAACGAATCGATGCGGTCCACGGTGCCGTCGCCCCAATGGATTTCCGCGGAATGTGTGTCGCCAATGCCATCATCGATGTAGGAAACCTGGAGTTGGACTTCCCCCGAAACATCAGCTACCGGGGTGGCCTTGGCGGCAACGATGCGTGGTGGTTTATTGGTGATCGTGAAAGTAAAGCTCTCGGTGGTCGTCGGTGCCGGACCGACGATGATGCTTACCGGAAAGGTGCCGCTTTCCCACCCGGCGGTGAGAATCGCTGTTTTGGTCTCCCGCGCGCCGAGGGACGCCAGCGCCGGATTCGAATCATCCGCATTCCAGGTTACGGTGGCCGCCTGGTCGAGATTGTTGCCGGCCGGGGGAATAAACCGCATCGAGGTGACGCGGTCGTTGAAGGAGGCGTCCTTCAGGCTCATCGCCGAAGGAACTCCGGACCCCTGCAGGAGCAGAATGCTTTCATCCAGCCCGAAATTGTCCTCGTTGTGCAGCATGATGCTCCAGCCGATGGGGGTGTACCATCGGACCGCGCTGGCCTCATCGTTGAACCCATCTCCGAACTTGCGGAAATCCTGATAGTCTTCCACCCCGCGGTCTGCATAGTCCATCACCACACTGCGTCCGGTGTAGTCATCATGTTCATACACCTCCACCCAGGGCTTGATGCCACGTGACGCCTGGGATGCATCCAGGGTAATGCTGTCGCCTTCCCCCAAGACGAAGGTGGAAGTCTTGAGGTTGGCACGATTGGAATAGAGGGGTGATCCCGCACTGGCTACGGTCTCGTGACGGAACTCCACGCAACGAACCGAACCTCCCGGCCCATCATTCCAGTGTTCCGTTGCGTAGAAGTAGAGTTGTCCGGTTGGAGAAACATAGGCGCCTGCGCCGGCCAGAAAGTCAGCGTTGATCGTTGAGGTGGCTATTCGAACCGGGTTGCCGACCACGCCCGGAGTGTCGGTCCATTTCTGGGTCTCGGCCACGGTTAGGCTAAGGCTCACTTTTTTTCCCGGGGCGTTCGCCTGCCAGCCGGTGATCTCATAAAGCGCCATCAAATCTTTTCCAAACAGGGGGGCCGCCGTGGAGTCTCGTCGGGATCCGATCATGAACACCCGCCCATCGCTTTGGGTCACCAAGCTCAGATCCTGATAGCACGCACCGCTTCCGGCGGGCCAGGTCGACAGTTCGCTACTGTTCCAGGCGTCGTGGAGTTCGAATCTAAACCCGGGGTCACGGAAAGAGGTTCCCGTGGACCGATAAAATTCCAGTTTCTCATTCTTACCCCAGCTGATCACCAAGAAGAAGTGGCCGTCGTTCAATTTCGTCAGGCCCACAACGCCGGCATCGTGGTCGTGGATGTCCAGAGTGTAGGGCAGGCTTACGGGGCGTCCGGGGTTGCTGGCATCCAGGAAGACGATTCGGCCACTGGGCAGACCGCTAAGGATCGGGTTTTCTAAAGCTACCGCGAGAATATCCCCCACCCGGGTGATGCTGCCGGCGTGATGGTAGTCGAAGACGACGTTAGCCACGACGGCATCCGACGCTGCCGGAATGGTTTCATTGATTTTGGCGTCCTGGAGCAGGCGGTTCGAGCGTAGCCGCTCGCCATCGGTGGGACGCGTGCCGAGTCGAACCACCATCATGTTTCCAGCATCTCCCTCCGCGATTCCGGATCGGGTGACATAGAAGTAGGGAACCCCCGGGCCGCGTGATCGGGTGATCCCCTGGTAGTGGGTTTCTCGGCCATTGACCCCCTCGGCGTTGGCCAGGTTCCCATCCCACGTTGCCGACCGGGCACCCGCTCCCATCCGAAAGCCCATGGCTTCCCCATGGTGGCTCAGCTTTTGGAAGGCGGTCTTCACGTCCGGCAGGACGTGCGGGTTGGACTCTACCACTGCGGGAATCGCCCCGGAAACTCGATCAGCAGCTAGCAAATAGGTGGCTAGCCCCATCGCCATGGGGGCTACAGACAAGGTCCTCGTGACCCGATGGAGAAAACGGCCGGCTTGCTTCATGGTAACTCGCATAAGTATCTGTGTTGGGTTGCAACGGATCAGTCCGTTCACCCAGTTCTTAAGCGAGCCCAATGAAAAGTTTCCCGGAAATTGAGTTTTTGGGTCTAGCCTCGAAAGGAGAATTAAGTCCGACACCCCATGGGCCGAGACGGACCACACTCCATTGTAGCGTCGTCCATGCCGGACGATTCCCCGGCCCCCGAGCGCAGCGGACGTTCTTTCACCCCCAAGTTAGGTTGCGCTTAGGGAGTGGGAATCGGTTCGATTCGCACGATCTGGGCATCCTTGTTACTCTCCCATCCCGTGCCGAATTCGATCACGTAGAGGGCGCCGTCCGGCCCCAGTTCCATCTCTAACGGGCGCTTCAGCTTGATTTCCGGAGCGAAGCGTTCAAGCCGAGCCTGGCCGGTTTTATCATCGGGTATCGCGGTTAGGATCCAACCTCGTTCCCAGTCATAGAAGAACTGGCGTCCATCCAGGTTGGCTGGCAGCTTGCGGTCAGACTTCAGGTCGGCGCGGAAATGATAAAAGGGCCCGGCGCAGGCCGTTCGGCCGCCGCTGCCGGTTTGAGGGAAACGAGTGGACGCCGAGTAGGGATACCAGATCCAGGCCGGACGGGCCGGAGGTAGTTCGACCGGTCCTGTATTCTGTGGCGAACGGTTCACGGGACGTTGGACATCCTGCGCGGCATCCGATTGCTGAGTGGCGAAATCGTATTGGCGATATGGCTTATTGTCGGCAATGACAAAAGGCCAGCCGAAGTTGCCGGCTTCGCGCGTGCGATTGAGCTCATCAAAACCTGCCGGTCCGCGTTCAGGCTTGGTTTCGCGCGCGTCGGGACCGACATCCCCCCAGCTGACCGTCCCGGAGAGTGGATCGACGGCGATGCGGAAGGGGTTGCGGCATCCCATCACGAAGATCTCCGGGCGGGTTTTGGGGGTTCCCGGTGGAAACAGGTTTCCTGGCGGGATCGTGTAGGTGCCATCCGGCTGCGGGCGGATTCGCAGAATCTTTCCGCGGAGGTCGTTGGCGTTGCCGGCAGAGCGCGCCGCATCCCACGCGTATCGGTTCGTTCGGTAGTCGGTGGGGTTGTAGCCGTCCGACGCGAATGGATTGGTATTGTCGCCAGTGGACAAGAATAGGTTTCCGGAGCCATCGAAGGCCAGCGAGCCGGCTTCATGACAGCAAACCTCGCGCTGCACCGCCACCGACAGGACCCGCTTCTCGCTGGAAAGATCCAGGGTATCGCCCTTGAGCGTGAAGCGCGATAGGTGATTGCCCGGGGCATCCTTAGGAGAATAGTAGAGCCACACCCAATTATTTTGGGCGAAACCCGGGTCCAGAGTCACGCCGAGCACCCCAGCCTCCCAACTGCCTTTGTCCTCCTGACGGGCGTTCATGGCGTTCAGGGTGCCATGAACGTTCATTTGAGCGGCTAGCACACTGGCTTGAGTCTCCGGTTTCCAGATCTTCACGGCTCCGAAGCGCTCGACGAAGAGCACCCGGCCATCAGGCAGCACGGCGAGTTCCATCGGGTTGAAGCAGTTCGTCTCGAGGATCACCTTTCGGAAGCCCGGTGCGCTGGCAGACTGCTCGGCGGCTTCAAGACGTGAGTGCGAGTTAATGAATAGCGTGGTGGCCAGAGCGATGGCAACCTGGAGTCCATAACGGATCGGCTTCATGAGTTCCGATTCTAACAATGAAGCCCGCGTGTTGAATACTCCTTTCCTACCGCTTCAGCCAGCTCACCATCGTTCGGGTGACCAAATCAGCCGCGTCTTGTTGCACCCAATGGTCAGCCTCGGGCGCGGTGACGAGAGTGAGATCCTGCTCCACCCATTTCCAGGTTCCGTTCAGGGCGTCGGACAGCAGCGCCTTGTCCTTCAGCCCGTGGATCAGCAGCACGGGACACTTCACCTTGAAGACGGGCGAGGTGTCCTCGGTGTACGGCTCCCGAGGATAGTTGCGCTTGTAGTAATTGAGCATCGCTTCGAAGTCCGACCGTTCGAAGGCCTCAACATATCGGGCGCGGGCGGCTGGATCCTTGACCCAGAAGGTGAGGCCGGCGGCCGTGAGATTGGTGTGGGCTCCCTCCTGCTGGAACCGTCGAGCGTAGGCGCTGTTTTTCTGTTGTTCGGGATTGGTGGCCAGCTCGCGACTCAGTCCCCGCGGGTGGGGCAGGTTCAAAATAATCAACTTCTCCGTCATCTCCGGCCGGGTCATGGCGAACGTCCAAGCCACGATCCCACCCCAGTCATGTCCTACGATGATGGCCCGTTCACGGCCGCGAGCTCGGACCACGGCGGCAACATCCGATACCAGTTTCGACATGTCGTAGTTCTCCACCCCCTTGGGACGGTCGCTGAGGTTGTAACCGCGTTGATCGACCGCCACGACTTCATGATCCTTGGCCAGCACCTCCATCTGTGCCCGCCAGGTCAACCAGCAGTCCGGAAATCCGTGAATCATGACGATCAGGGGGCCTTGACCCAGTTGGGCATAGTGGAGACGAACACCTTCGTTGGTGGCGTAGCCATGGGTCACCTTGCGCTCAATCTCGAGGAGGGCGGATTCTTCGGCTGCCGGTGACAGACGTGGGAAACACAGCACGGCTAGGGCGAGAAGGACCGCTCGACTCCATCGAGTCCAGTTCAGGGAGAGATGTCGCATAGTTCTTTGATTGGATGGGTGCGGGCTATTGATCTGTCCCACTTTGAGTCAATCGATCATCACGACGCAAACCCGGAACCGGACTTTTTCGGTTCGGTTGGGATTTTGTAAACTCTTTGTAATCGTGGCTTCTGGTTCCTGAGGTAATGGAGGTAGGGTTCTACTTTTAGGGCGGAACCCATCGATTTTCCATGAAAACCTTAGTTGCTTTCATCATCGCCAGCAGTTTGGCTTGGTCCGCGTGGGGCCAGTTGGACGTGCCCGACACCCTTCTGACCGTGGGAACCACCACCACCGACGCTTCCGGTCGACCGTGGGTCTACGCGGTCTGGACTCCCAGCCAACCCGAACTGCTCGCCGGCAAGAGACTTGGCGTGGCTATGAAGGCGGGCGCAGAGGGCGGTCCGGGTCTCTTTGCTCCCACCCTGCCGGTCTCGGCTGGAACGGAGGTCGCTGTGCTGCAAGTGTTTTTGCAGCGTGCGAGCCAGTTGGGTGAAAATCTATCCACGCTGAGCGATGCGGTCACCCAGCTGTACCGTCGTTTCAATGGGGCGGGGGATCCTTCGCTGGCAGAAATGCTGTCGGCCCTGCTGCAACAGGCCACCGTCGACGCGCCCTTGGATCAAAACCTCCGATTTCTAGCGCAAGGTCATCCTAGTCTGAGGATGGCTTTAGGGCTGGGATGGGCTGGGCCGACTCCGGTGGCCCTCGGGGAGGTCTTTACCTTCGAATTGCGGGAACTGGACGCAGCCGGCGAGGTGGTCCGGGTTCTGGGACGGCTCACCTTGACCGCCGGACAACCGGATCCGCTGCCTGCCCCGGGTGCCCCGGTTCAGGTTCCAGACCTTACCCCCAAAGGCGACCTGAACATCAAACTGCGCTGGTCGACACCCGATCCGCTGCGTCGACAGTCGTTGCTCAGCGCCGGGGTGGTACTCTGGCGCGTGCCTCTGGAATTGGCTGTGACCCGGGGGTGGGACAACACCCCTCCCACGCTCAACGATCTCCAGGGCTCGGCCCAATTGGTGACACCTCAGTCGATCGTTCCCGAGCAGATGTTGACGGCCGCAGAGGCCATCGATTTCGTCACGTTCAAGGATCTGGTTTTCTATTCCGACGACGGCAACCGCTATCGCATGAATGCCGAGGGTGTGAATGTCGACGATCCGTTGGTTGAAGGAACGGAGTGGTTCTATTTTGCCACCGCACGAGATCTGTTAGGACGGGACGGTGCGGTTTCGGCCGGAGGACGTGGCATCGTCTGCCGAACCCTTCCGCCGAAGTCGCCTTTCCGGCTCAAGTTGGAAAATCATTGGCAACCGGCTCCCGATAGCTCCGAGGGAACTCAGGGATTCCTCTTTTCGTTTGAGTCCAACACCGACACCGGTCGCGACACCACCCAACGCTATGAGATCTATCGTGGGTCGGATAATCTCCCCGTACTGCAGGATCCCGTGCTTCGCGAAGGGTTGGTTCCGCTGGCGACCGTCGCGCATGCGGGCGACGCCGTGTGGTTGAGTTACGTGGACGATGCGGCCGACGTGAAAGACACGCGCGGCAAGACATTCTGGTTTTCGGTCCGCGCGATTCACGATTCGCCCTGCGGCCCCATCAAAAGTCCTTTCAGCGCCCCGGTCTTTGGCTCCTTGCGCGAGCGCACCGGTCCGGACGCCCCCAGCGGAGTGGTGGATCGAAGCTGCCCGAATGCCGCGGTGATTTGCCAGCCGCAGCGATTCGAACCGTATGCCGGACCGCAAGACGGGCGTCGCCATTTCCGAGTGGAATGCACGCGACAAAATCGCGGCATCGCCTCGGCGACGTTTTGGATGGAAGTCATTTCCCGGGGGGTGGTGGTGTCGACCATCAACTTCCCCACCCACGTTTTTGCGGAAACCTTCGACACCGTGGTGCAGGAAATCGATCTTCCGATTGCTCAACTCGGTGACACCCAGTTGTTCTACTGTGTGACGCAAACGTACGGCGGAACCAGGGGGAATACGGCGTCCTGCGCCCCTCAATTGACGCCTCCGGGCGATGTCAGCCTGACTCTCTCGTTTCTGACGGCAGCGCTCACCGATGCTGAACTGGTTCCGGGAGAACCGCTGTCCGATGTGTTGCTAGGCCCGCCGGTAGGGGTGCAGATCCTCAGCCTGGACCCGGAAGATTTCACCGCTCAAGGGGTCGCCTCGGTTCAGCTCGATGGCCAGACGCTCCTGATTCAGGCTTCGTCGATCGGGGGCATTGCAACCATCTGGCGCAAGGTGGGTTTCAGCCAATGTCGTCAGGGGGTGATCGGTTGGCGTTTTCCGAGCAATCCCGGGAACGTCTCGGTGCGAGCCTTTCCGGTCCTGCGTTTCGATGATTCACCATGCGAGCATTTGGCGACGGCTCCTGGCAGTCAGGAGATTCCTCCTCTTCAGATCCGATTCCCGCTCAAGCCGCGCACCGAGGAGTGGAGATTGTTCCGACGCGTGGATGACGGGCCCTACACCCTGATTCGACAAGGTCTCAAGAGTTTCGATCCGAGCGTGCCGTCGAGCGAAGTGGTCGCCTTGGACACGGGGTTGCCTACGACGCGAGCCACGGTTTGCTATTATGCGCAGTTGGTTGATCGTGACGGGAATGGCTCCGCCCTCGTCCGCATGGAACCCTGCGTGCCGATCCAGCCTGTGTCGCTGCCGGCGCCGCGGCTCAGTCCGCCGGAATCGGCTGGAACCCGCGAGGACCCCATCATGCGTTTGACCTGGTCCTGTCCGCCGGTGGGAGTGGATCGTTTTCGGGTGTTCGTGAAGCCGTTGAACAACAAGCCGCTTCCTCCGAAGTTTGGAGCCGACTTTGACCGCGTGACGGCGGGTGGAATTCCGATCATTTACTCCGCGGTCGGATCGGTCTTGAAACCGCTGCAAACGCTGGCGGGAGGGGCCATTGTGAAACTGGCTTCGGCACCGGAGTTCTTTGAGACCGGCCGGCTGGGCGGGAATTTTCCATCGGCCCCGCCGTTCACGATCGACTTCCATTGCGAAGAAGGGGTGACTTACGAAGTCCGGGTTACGGCACTGGGGATTCCCAAGCTGGAGGGCCCTTCCAGTGCTACCCATTCCTTTAGCTGGACCTTTGAAGAGCCAGCGCCCGAGCCCGTGGTTCCCTGGCCGGCACGACCGTTGCCGCCCTCGGGAAGTTTCCCGGGCGTGGAAGTGGTTCGCCTCGCGACTCCGGTCCCCCCTGGCGGTCCCACTCCCGATACCACAGATCAAACGCTCTGGCCCTACGATGAACCTGACGCTGTGGTGGTGGGGGTGAGAGTGGCGACGTTGGCCTCGACGGATCGACGGGATTATCGACGCCCTCGGGGGCAGGGAGATCCACATGTGGTCTACAATCCTCGGCCCGGATCGGCCGGTGCGGAGCGCGCCAATCCCAACCTTCATGTCTACGCGCCCATGGGGAACGGGAAGCCGGAGTTGGCGGAAGGCTTTGTCCTCTATCGTCGGCAAGTGCCCAGCCCGCTCTTTCCCCAAGCGCAGGGAGACACCGTCCAAGTTTCGCCCTTGGTCCGGCAAATCGCGTTTCGGCCGGCAATCGATGGACCGGGTATCGCACTGAGCGACCCGTTCTTCGCGATCCGATTCCGCTTCAGCCCCAACTCGGAGATTCAAGATACCTTTGAACTCTGTCTGCTCGACACTCAGCCGGTCGTGATGGGGGCTCGTTACGAATACACCCTGGTGACCTTCAGTCCTCGAGGCGAACTGCTGCACTCCGTCAACGCGGGTCAGCTCTTGATTGAATAACTTTTCCCGCTCACACGCCTATGAAACGTTTTGTTCTTATCTTCGGAGCGGCGCTGCTGTCGGTTGTCGCTTCTGCCCAAGAGCCGGTCACCACCTTTACCGAGCAAGAGTTGTGCTCTCCGGGCGATTTCAACGCGGATGGACGCTTGGATGTGGCGCTGGTGGATCGTGCCTCGGGCGAGGTCCGCATCGGCTTGCAGCAAGCCAACGGATCGTGGAACTGGAGTTCGAGTTCCAGTGGCGTCGATGATCCCTCCCTGCTGGCCGTGGGACCCTTTTTTGGAGGCTCGGCTCATGTTGTGGCGGTGGCATCGACCGCTTGGAACCGGATTCAGCTTTGGAGCCCGGGCAACAATCAGCGCGCGATCTGGTATCAGCCGGGACTGGGGCTCAGCGTTTTGGCTGCCCACGCCGCGGCTGGCGCCCCTTTACTCGCGGTGACGGATCAGAATGATCCTCCAGGCGCTGTCCTGGCTCACGCCTTGAATACTGCGGGAGCGGCAGTAAACACCGCGATTGCCGCCACGATAGACGTTCCCTTGGCTTGGGGTAATCCGATCACGCGTCGCGTCGGCCAGACACGACGCGTGGCCGCGATGCGGGCCGGTGATTGGATCGGCGTGAGTCCCGACGGCGCGGGGACTGTGTTTCGAACCGGTTTGCCGGAGGGCAGCCGGTTTGTCACCGGGCGGTTTGTGGCAGGAAACGCCGATTCCATGGCTGTATTCTGGAAGCCGGGCAGCGCCGATGTCCAAATCTCCAGTCACAATGGCGCGGGAGGTTCGGTGTGGTCGGACGGCGAGGACTATGCCTTTCCACAGCCACTCGTTTCCTTGGTGGTGATCGATGCCGATCCGCAGCAGCTCTTGGTCTTCTTTGAGGGTGGAACAAGCGCAGCGCTCTATTCTTTCGAGGGAGGAACTCCGAGCCGATTGGAACAGTCTCTGACGGCTGCCGGTGGGGAGGTTTTCACTACCGCCGTCCCCAGCGGGAAAGGAAATCTCGGGCTGCTCCACGGAGCGAGTGGACGTTCCCAAGCCATCACCCGATGGACCTTGTCGGGCGGTGTGTGGACGGAGGGAGCTACGACGGCCCTTCCGGCGATTCCTTCGACGGCAGGGCGTGCCAATGTGTTCTTCTTTTCCGCAGAGCCGCTGGTGAATCCCCGGGCGACCTTGATCAATCGAGAGCGTCAGGGCGACTGGAGTTCTCAGGGAGGGCAGTTGTCCGGGAACAGCCGATCCATCGCGTCGGAGCGTTTTGTGAATGCTGAGCAAGGGTTGCGTCCGAATGGTTCGGTGACCGTTTCCGACCCAACCGCCCGCTTCGCTCTAGTGAATCAACTCCTGCCGGCCGCCAGCGCCGCCAGTTTGACCGCCGGGGTTGGAGCGCCCATTGGGGATGTGAAGTTCTCGCCGCCGGCCGGGCAGTATCCGACGTTGAACCCAGAGGGGGACGCCAGATTGTCGGTAACCCTGAGCGCCACTCGAAGCGGCGAGAGCGTCCTCTTCCGGAAGGATCGCCAGTCCGCTTGGCAGGTGGCGGATGCTCCCATTGAGCTAACCGGACCCACCGCGCTTCAAGCCTATGCGATTCCGCCGGGTGGCAAGCCGGGTTTATTGCGGACGGCTACTTACACTTTTTCACCGCGTCCATCCGACATCGCCTCGAATCCAGGGGTGGATGCTGATCAGAACGGATTGGCGGACGCCTGGGAGTCGGCGTTCGGACAGTTCGATCCCAATGCGGACACCGATGGGGACGGGGCGAACGCCCTAACGGAACAAAACGCAGGTACCGACCCGCTGGATCCGCGCAGCCGCCCATCAATCGACAACCCTCAGCGGATCATTTCGCTCAGCACCTCAGCTGGACCCGATGGTCCGGTGCTGCGGCTCGACTGGCCGGCGGATGCCGGTGCCATTGTGCTCCAATCGAGTCCCGATTTAATCACGTGGACCGATGTCGTTCCTCAGCCCACGGGGCGTTCTTACGAGCTACTCATTCAAGATTCGCGGCTGTTCTTCCGCTTGCGTGCACCCTAATCCGCGATGATCCCTTTCCCTCAATACACTGTCCTACGTCCTATGAAGACTTCGTTTCTATGTTGCCTGCGGATCAGTGTCTGGATGTGCCTGACGCTCGGCCTTTCACACTCGGCCCATGCGGCGTTCACCTCCACTATCAGCCGGCTAGTCATCACCAATCCCGATGATGTCATCGTTGCGGCGGACGGCACGGACGGGGACCCGGCATCCAATCGCCATGGGGTGGCAGCGCAGGCGACGTTGCGCTTCACCGGCACGGGGCTCGCTCCGCAGTCGGCCTTGTTTCGGACTCACTTTCAGTTGCTCGACGAGGCGGGCAATGTGGTCGATCTCGATGATGGGGCGGGCGGAGTGACTTCGACCGTCACAGTGGAACAACCTGGCGGAATTCCGGGTGGCATCGGAACCATCCGAACGGATCAGTTCGTCCCGGCGGTGCTCATTCCGTTGACACCTCTCAACCCAGCTGGGGCGTACCGAGTGCAAGCGTCCCTGGAGCGAGAAGTGCCTCCCGGCTCAGGGGTGTTCACCGGGGCTTCCACCCCCCGTACCACCGCGCCACAGTATTTCTTTTACTTCGCGGCTGCGGAGCCGACGGATGCCGAGTTTCATGTTCTGGGAGATGTGGATGAGGTGTTGATGAGCAGCACGGTGATCATCCGTTCCCAGCCGGGACAGGAAGAATTCTCCGCCCAAGTCGATGGACGGCTGTTGCGCTTCGATGAGTTGGGTGCCGCGCCGACCTCGGATGATGTGACGGTGACGTTGCGCATGCGGCTGCTCGACGACAGTGATCCGTTGGCTCCCGTGGATGTGGTCTTGGCGGCCGATACCGTCAGCTTTGTTGTCTCGGTCCCGACCTATCGGCAGGACGAATTGATCCAGAGTCCCAGCGTCACCGCCATTAGCCAACGAGTGACATTTGCGCCTGCGGATTGGCTGACGTTCGATCCGTTGCGGCCGTATCGACTGGAAGTGACCATGGAGACCTTGGAGTCGGATGGAGTTACGGTCATTCCTCAGGGTTTTCCGCGTTCCCCCGCGACCATGCCAAGTCGGCTGCTGGGACTTTCAGGAAAGCTCTTCGCGGGTGCCCCTGAGACGGTCTTTACCGAGATCGCGAACGATCCAACGTCGGCCGCCATCGTCCCCGCTCCGGCGAACGACCCAGCGGGCGGGGATTGGTTTACTTCACAATTGGCGATCGCGATCGGGACCGGGACTTATTCCGCAGCCCCCGGCCGGACCTACGGGGATGGTGTGCCGTTCCCCGTGATGATTTTTCGCAATGGCGATGCCTTGATGGTCGACACCGCCAAGCAGGCTTTGAGCACGCCGGGCGTCGACATCGAGACGGTCGCGGGATTGCGAGTGATCCGCACGATACTCCAGTTGACTCCGAATGGCGTGGTGGCCGATGCCCTGGGCCTCGTGTTGCCGGCCGGCTTCGGTGTCACGACTTCGCCCACGTCTCGTCTGCTGTTGCCGGTGCTTGAGGTGCGGGATGTGCTGCTGGACGACAGCCTTCTTCCGGCCGCATCCCCGGTGCGATTTGAGGCGCCAGGCGGTGTGAGCTGGTATGCCTCTCATGACACCTTGCCGCTGCGTTTGAGAACTCCTTACATTCAGTGGAATCGCGGTGAAGGAACTCTGACATTCTCGGTCGAATCGCAGGAGTGGGTTCGGCTGAACGAACATCTTCGTCATGAGGTGGGTGTCCTAACCACATTGCAACAACGCTATGGCAATGACGGGTTCTATCGGTTTGTCGGCCGGGTAGGAGATGTGTCCATCGCAGCCGATGCCGAGGGGAAAGCGCTGCTCACGACGCAGCTGGATATCGATCCGGGCTTTTTGATCAGCCACTTTCCATTGGGGCAGCCCGTCGATTGGTCGGGTGGCGGTCGTGGCCAGCTGACCTTGGTGAACTCGGTGGTCACGGAACCCTCGTTCATCGATACGTTAAACCCAACGACCCTGCGATACCATCGAGGATGCCCGGGTCCGGATTGTCCGGGATCGAAGGTGGAGGCGGGGAGCTTCGAATTCGCCGCGGACGATGCCACCATGCGCTTTACGCCGGATCGCGGGCTGCAAGCGGCAGGGAATGTGGCCCCTCAAACGATGGAATGGGGCACGATTGATGACAGCCCGCGGTTCGCGCATCGCACGACGGAATGGACGCGGGCTGGGTTACACATGCCCGGTCACGCACTGGTGGCCTCGACGCTACCCACTGTCGATCAGGCGGCGGCCTTGCTTCTGACGGGGTATGGATCTCCTGAGGTGGCGGACCGTCTGGAGCGGCCTTTGACTCCCGAATATTCGGAAGGTTTTTCCGACTATGCCGGACTGAACTTCCGCACCACGGATCAGCAAGCCCAGAGCATTCTGGCCAATCGCGAAACGCCGCCCTACGCACTTAAGCTGCGCTCCAAGTACTATGTCCGTCCGGCTGGGGTGAACGGAATTCATGACGCGGTCTCGCTCCTGCCTCCGGTGCTCAAGATGTATGGGTTTGACGTGACCCTGGACGGCTTGCGCCTCGCCTACTTGGACAACGAGAATACCGACAGTCGAACGGGAGGTTCGGTTCGCGTGCCAGACCCGGTGACACCCGCTCTCGGCTTCGACCTTCAGTTTAAGAATCTGTTCTTCAAGTGTCAGGGTCAGCCGGGAGTTTGCACCCTGGACACTCGTGGCGAGACAAAGACTCTGGACTATTGGGAGACGGATTTCATCCCGCTGTCGATGGAGTTCAAGCAGCCGGTCTTGAACGGCTGTGCCGACGTGGCGACGGGATTCATTGCTTTGGGAGTTGAGACGAAATTGCCGGCGGTCACCGCGTCCCGCTTGTTCGGTGAGTTCGCGTTCAAAGCCTCGGGGAATTTCGTGACCGAGGGGGATCCTCTTTCCGCAGGTTTGGGTGTGGACTCGAGATTGGAGTTGCCGACCCAGCTGACGATTGCTGGTCCTGGCAGCAAGCCCTGGAAACTCACGCCTGCTACTAAGGCATACTTTAACAATCCGGAATTGCCAGCGGGTAAAACCCGGCCGGACCGCGGTTTCCTCTCGTTTGCCGGCACGATGGATTTGCCCTGGTATCAGGATTGCAAGGTTCAGGTGCACGCGAGCTCCAGCTCGCGCGCGACGGAATTAAGTCAGCAGTTTCTCATGGGCGGCTGGCATGCGGATCCTACGCGCGGGCCGGGCGAGGGATGGAAGGACGGCTTAGGCCGTCACTTCTTCACGCATCGGAACTTCGATACCAACCACTACGCCTTCGAAGGGTCTGATGTGAACGAGTATCGAAATCCCGCGACCTCCACCTTTAACCCCCTGGGAGAACGCGTCTGGTTGAACACGGTGGACTTTTCCTTCCCGCTGCAGTGGCAGGGAACGACGCGTAGGTTTGATGCCGCCTCCATTCAGAGAGATCTGCTCGTGCTTGGCGGGGTGCATCGGAGCCTCACATCGCTGACGCCCGAGATTGCGGAACTGACTTTCGGAGCGGAGTACCAGGGTCTGCCCCGGCTCAACACCGCCAAACTAATTACCGGGGCGATCGAGGAAGTGACTGGGCTATTCTCGGGGTTGTCACAGGCGATGGGGGAGGCGCTGCCCATTGCGAATGCGATTCAACAACTGGACGGTCTGCTGGCCGAACAGATGACGCGGGCCTTGGATCCGCCCTTGGACGCGGCCTTGGAGACGCCGGTGCAGCTGGTGTATCAGGGCTTGGGAAATGTGGCTGCGATCGATGCTCAGCTCGCCACGGTGCGAGCGGAGTTGACCGCTGTGGGATCGGACGGTGCGCTGGTCACGGATATTGTTCAGCGACTCGATCAGGCCGAGCAGGGGCTCAACCTGCTGATCGCCCTGCTGAATTCGGCGGATCCTGCGGGCGAGCCGGGAGTGGGCTCGATGGTCAAGGCCCTCCTGGCCCAGTCGGACATCCCGGCCCTGGCCGCGATTGCCGGCGCCGCGGTCGACGAGGTGTTGGTGGCTGAGTTGCCGAAAATGGATCTGCAGTTGCGCAGTCTGAGCCAGGGTCTGACGTCGGTGCGGGATCGGCTGCGACAGGCCCGAACCGTGACGCTGTCACAAGTGAGCGCGCTCTTCGCGGCGCTTGGCAAATCCGGGCAGGCCTTGGACACTGCCAGCCGGGCGGCGTTGGATGATATCAAAGCTCGCTATGGCACGTTACCAGACCCCGTTCGCTGGCGCACAGAGAACCCGCCACATGTCGTGGTTCCTCAGCTTAAACGGCTTATCAAGGAGCGTCTGCTCGCCACGGTGCTCGTTCCGAAGTTGCAGTCGGTCCTGAAGCAGAACCTTGCCGATCTCAACACGTCGTTCCGCGGGGCGCTGGATGATTTGTTTGGAGAGGTCAACACGCTGCTTCGGACGGTGGTGGAAGAAAAAGCGTCCGATTACACCGCTGGCCTCGATGCCACGGTCAACGGCGCCCTGGGCGACATTGCCGGCAAGCTAGGCGCGGCCAAGTTGGAAGGGTACGCGCAGATCAACGACGAGTCTTTGCGCTTGTTGGATATCAACGGACAGTTCGAGTTCAACGTGCCGGACAAGATGAAGGTGGGGGCGCATCTCCGGATTCAAGAGTTTGATTCGGACAGCCCGCCGTCGGGATGTCGGAACGGCACGACCCGTCTGACCGAGGTGATAGTCGATGCCAACGCTGAAATCTCCTGGATTGGCGAGGGGATCCGCGCGGAAGTTGGAAGCAAAATCACTCTGCAGAACGATCCGCCCAGCAATCCGAAGGCCCCGTTGGTGGTGAAGGGATTTGATGGGTACTTCGGGCTGACCGGGCAGATTGGAATTGGCCCCGTCGTGGTGACGGAAGTGCGGTTGGCGGCGGGCATGGGCTCCATTGCGGTGGGCGGCGGCAAGACGAAGGACTGGGCTTACATCGCTGCGAAGGCTCGCGGTCGGATGAACGCGTATGAGGTGGCGGCGGGTCTGTATTTTGGTCGGACCTGCGACCTGAAGGTGATTGCTGACATCGATCCGGAGGTCGGTAGAGCCTTGTCGAAAGCCAGTCCCTCACTGGAAGGCACGCTACCGCTGACGGGCGTGTATGCCTATGGCGAGGGCTGGATCCCGCTGAACGAAGTGTTTGGGATCCCCTCCACCTGCCTCTTCACGGTGCGGGTGGGTGGCGGAGCAGGGTTTTTCGCCTTTGTGAACGACGAAGGTCGGATCCTGGTGGGAGCTAAGCAGTTCTTCGGTGTCGAAGGAACACTCCTCTGCATCTTCAGCGTCCGTGGAGAGTTGAAACTCGTCGGTTTGGTGGACATCCCGGGCACGCCTAGCGTGCCGAATGGGGGGCTTGGAAGCGATCCGAAGAATGGCGGACTTCTGGATCGAGCGGACCAACCGGCACCCGCGGGAGCCAGTCTGACCTTGTTCGGCGACGGGTTTGTGGAAGGACGATTCGGACCTTGTCCCTTCTGCCTGAAGATTTCGAAGAGCCTGGGCATCATGTTGAGAGTCGGTGGGGATGACCCGGGGATGGAGATCGATTTCTGATGTTGTAGTGTCGTCCGTCCCCGGACGATGCCCCCTGTTGCTGTTTCGGAACCGCCGCTGACCGGGGAAGAGGGAACGAGGCGATTGTGACCACGGATTACACGGATCACACGGATGGGACCCGAACTGGGGACGTCCGAATTGCACCACAGAGACGGGAAGAGCGCAGAGGTCAGATTGGATAGGGGATGGGCCGTCTTCTCTGCGGTTCCATCCGTGTGGTCAGTGTGTTCCGTGGGCAAAAACTCAGGTTCTGGCCTGTTCGGTGGGGTTACTTGCATTGGTTGCGAGTCCCAGCCTTAACCGCTGAACGCACGCCGCCC
>JAEUHE010000230.1 GCA_016793885.1 Verrucomicrobiales bacterium | reverse complement strand
GCCGAAATTCCAAATCTCCAACGACACACCGAAACTAAAACATTGAGACTCCATCTCTGATGGACTACACCTTTCCCACACCAAGCCACCATAGCTTAACTAACCCTCCAAGTGGCCGGACTATTGGGGCCACCTCAGAGTTCTTGCAGATGGTAGCGTTCCGCGTGCGACTACCGGGTTGGTTCATGATTTTCGATTAAGCGGGTTGGACGCACATAGCCAACCTCAATTGGGCTATAATATTGGTTGTACTCCCCAACTTCTAGAGTATATCGGGCTCTACATCGTGCCTGAGCCTAGCGGGGCGCTGTTGCTTGGAATCGCCGCCACATGCGCTTTGCTTGCTTGGCGAAACAGTTGGGAATGAAGGCGGAGCTCTACTTGGTGAGCGCGATGCGTGTCATCGCCGCCATCCACATCGACGACACCGTCAGACATTTGTCTCGTCAAAAGAAGCCCAAAGTTTGATGGTCCACGTAGAATTGAGAAGCGCATTTCAGTGGAGGAATACTTATGCAACCAAGCACCTGCATTTCTAGTGATGCCTGGCCGAATTCCGTGGCCGGGCACTTTAGTGACGTCTGCGCTCTGAGGTGGCTGCTGCCTCTGGTTTTAGCTCTATCTGCGTCGGCGCAACCGGCCGACTACGTCTACACCGCCGTAGACGGAAAGGTCACCATCACCGGATACTTCGGAAACGGGAGGGTAGCAACGATACCCAGCACCATCGATGGTCTGCCGGTCACCGCAATCGGGTCCCTTGCCTTCTTTCATCGCTCCAGCCTGACGAATGTCACCATACCCGACAGCGTTACGAGCATCGGGAGTTATGCGTTCGCTCGCTGCACTCTGCTGGAAAGCATCACGATTCCCGACAACCTCACGAACATCGGGGACGCGGCGTTCGCAGACTGCACCACCTTAGCGAGTATCAGGATTCCTAGCAGCGTCACAATGATCGGGGTTGGGGTGTTCGCCGCCTCCACCAACCTGGCGGAAATCACCGTGGATGAGGACAACCCCGCCTATCGTAGCGTGGATGGGGTCCTGTGTAACAAGAGCCTGACCACGCTGATCCAATGTCCCGAGGGCAAGTCCGGGAGCTACTCGATTCCCGACCGAGTCATCCGCATCGGCGATCGGGCGTTCGCTAGCGCCACTAGGCTGGCGAGTGTCTCGATCCTCAACGGCGTTCTGTCTATCGGGGACTCGGCGTTCATCGGCTGCGCCAGTCTCACGAGTGTGATCATCCCCAGCAGCGTTACCACGATCGGAGAGACGGCCTTCCTCGCCTGTCTCAAGTTGGTGAGCGTCGGAATCTCCAACGGTGTTGCCAGCATCGGCAAAGCGGCGTTCTACGACTGCCCGAGCCTCGCGGCTATCACAATCCCCAGCAGTGTTGTCAGAATCGGCGACTACGCGTTCGCTGGCTGCACCAGCCTAGCGGCGATCACCGTGGATGCGGGCAATTCGAACTACGGCAGCGTGGACGGAGTTTTGTTCGACAAAAGCCTGACCACACTAATCCAGTGTCCAGGAGGCAATACCGTAAGGTACACCGTTCCGAACAAGGTCATCAGCATTGGGGACTATGCATTCCATTCCTGTGTGAGCCTGACGAGTGTAACGATCCCCAATAGCGTCAAGTTCATTGGAAACGGGGCATTCCATAGTTGCACCAGCCTGGCGAATGTCTATTTCGAGGGTACCCGCCCAAGCCTCTCGGGGGAGACGGTGTTCGGTTGTTCGTGCGACCTGACCATCTACTACTTGCCTGATGCGCTAAGCTGGAGATCAACCTTCGGAGGTCGCCCGACCGCTGTTTGGAGGCCCCAGATCTTGCCTCGTGACTCAGGCTTCGGCATTCAGGCCAACCCCTTTGAGTTCACGATCCGCTGGGCTCGCGGTAAGACCGTGGTCGTGGAGGCCAGTCCCAGCGTAGTTGATTCCCTTTGGTCACCGGTGGGAACCAACACCCTGGCCGATGGTTCGTCCTACTTCAGCGATCCGCAATGGGCCAGCCACCCCACTCGGTTTTTCCGCCTCCGTTCCCCTTAGCCTAGCAGGGACCGCGCAGCCTCAGATCTCTTAACTCTGATATTGGCCGCGAGATTTGCGGACTGTCGATAGAGTCCCGGCATGGCAAGGCCGTTCGAGATCGATGTGTCCGAGTGGTGGTATATACTGAAACGAACGGGGAAGGGTTTTTCGGGATCACCTGGATCGGATCCGCATCGGGACGACGACAAACTGAGTGGTGAAGCGTCAGATAGCAGAGTTAAGAGATCCGACCCCAACGGGCTCCTGATCCCAACGGGCTCCCCGAGCGGACTCCGAGCGGCCGAGTGGCTCAGTCTAGAAGCGGCGCAGCCGATCTATTTCTCCGGGAGGCCGTCCGGCTCAGCGGTGGGCGAGGGTGAGGCTGAAGGCTGCGGTCGAGTGTAACCCTGCCGCCAAGTCGCCACCTGGCTCCAGATCATCAATCCCATCAGGATCCACGCGATCCACCCGTGGCGGGAGATCCACCCGCGATTGACCCCCGCGAACGCCAATGACCAAATGAGGGTTGGTAGGAGCAGCCCAAACAAGACGGCCAATCGCTGTGGCCCGGCATGGCCTGCGCGGATCTCCTGCATGATCCAATCGAATACCCAGTAGGCGGCAATCCCTAGGGCGAGATGAAGCGCGAGTAGGACGGCGATCTTGGGCCACGGGTTGGCGATCGAAGCCGCGAGCGCGACGCGGCGGGCTCCTACGGCGATCGGAATCGCCAACATAAGCCAGCGCATGGGCATCAGGAGAACGACGGCCCCGAAACCGGCAAAGCCGCTCTTGTCTCCCTCAAGCGGGTGACTTCCCAGTTCACCCCAAGCTACGGCCAGTTGCGCGCTCAGCACGGCGGCCAGAAACAGCAATACGTTGGAAACTATCGTCATTAGGATTTCCATAGACCTGAGCCCGTTTATAGCTCAATCAGCGTGATGCCTCTATCCGACTTTAGACGTATGCGACGGCTTGTTGGATAGGGATTCGGTTTGATCCAGATCCTCTCTCCCCCTCCGAAACCCCAGAACTCGCTTACGATCGGTCTGATAATTGGTCTTTGCCACCGAGGTCACGCTCTGCATACATTCGGGCATGCATTCGTCCGGTTCATTCTCTCGCCGTAGGTTTCTCAAGACCACGACCGCCAGCGCTCTGGCTCTCCCTTGGTTTGTTCCTCGCCTGATCTCTGCTCCACCTTCGAATCGAGTGCTGCATGCCAGCTTCGGAGCTGGGGGTATGGCGCGAGCGGATCTGTCGGAGCTCATCAAGCACCCGAACGTTCAGTTGACGGCTGTCGCGGATGTCGAGCCAGCGAAGGCTGCCGACCTCAAACAGAAGTTCCCTGAATTGCGTGTTTACCAGGATTGGCGCCAGCTCCTGGAAAAGGAAAAGGAGCTCACCAGCGTGAACGTCTCCACCCCGGACCATATGCACGCTGCAATGGGTATGAGCGCCATGCGTCACGGTCTCCACGTCTACGGACAGAAGCCGCTCACGCATGATATCTACGAAACGCGTCGGCTCACCGAGTTCGCCCGGGAAAAGAAGCTCGTTACCCAGATGGGAATTCAGATTCACTCTTCCGGGGAGTATCGCGCCGCTGTCCGCATGGTGCAGGAAGGCGTCATCGGCAAGATCAAAGAGGTTCATACTTGGAGCAGCAAGAAGTGGGGGGACACCGAAGCGAAGCCAGATCGAGTCGATCCTATCCCGGCGGGTTTCGATTGGGACCTTTGGCTAGGTGTCTGCGCGGATCGTCCGTTCATCGGCGATGGATGGTATCATCCGGGCAACTGGCGTAAGCGACTCGACTTTGGAACCGGCACCTTCGGGGACATGGGCTGCCACATTTATGATCCGGTATTCAAGGCTCTCGCCCTGACGGCCCCGCTGAGCGTGCGAAGCGAGGGGCCGTCGCCCAATGCTCATTCCTGGGCCGTCGACGCGGTGATTCATTATGTCTTCCCTGGCACCCAGTTCACTGAGGGCAAGACCGTGAAGGTCACCTGGTATGACGGCGATCAGCGTCCGCCCAAAGAGATTCAATCTCTGGTAAAGCCAGCCGTTGTTTCCTCGGAGCGTCCGTGGCTGCCAGATCAAGGGAGTATTTTTATCGGAACGAAGGGCGTGATGCTGCTCCCCCACATCGACCGTCCGAAGCTGTTCCCCGTGGACCAGTATGCCGGGATGGAGAAGCCTAAGATGGAACGGGCTCACCACTGGCATCAGTTCGTGGATGCGATTCTCGGGAAGGACAAAACGCAGGCCAATTTTGATTACGCCGGCCCCCTCACCGAGGCGGTCTTGTTAGGGAGCGTGGCCACCCGGTTTCCCCACACCACCCTGCAGTGGAACGCGCGCAAACTCACCTTCGATGTCAAAGAGGCGAATCCATTCGTGCGACGCACTTACCGTAAGGGTTGGGAAGTGAAGGGGCTTTAGCAGCCTGTCGGACTTATAGCCACCGCGACTCTGAGTCGGGGTGGTTCTAGCAGGCCGAGGTCTACCAATTCGTGGGTACAACGAAACGTCCTGATGGGGCACCTGCTGAACGATACTCGAAGTCCGACGGCCTCTCTCCATGAACCAAGCCTCGTTACCGTCTCCTACACTGCAAACTTAGCGACGACGTCGGGAGAACAGCAGCGAGAGGCTCATTTCTCCTACAGATCAGTGAAAGATCAGAACCTCCGCGAAAATCGACCGAACACTAGGCCGCTCAGAGCTATCAGAGCTAACGAACCCATCGAAGGCTCGGGAACGGTGAGGCTGAAATAGGTTAATCCCTTCGCGATATTCCCGGTCACGTTAGGGAGGTCGAAGTCCTCTGGATGTGGAAAATAGTAGTTGAAAGGAGGAGAGCTGCCTCGAATGCTTCCCATCTGTATGGCCTCCTCCCAGGTCTTCACCGTTCGTTCGAAATTCTCCCACACTCTGAGTTGGAGAGTAACGGTGTCTTGCAACTGCACACCCTGGATATCGAGCTTGGGCTTCCCGGCGATCAAGCCAGCTGTTGTTCCCTGTCGGAAAGTAACAACCGAACCCGGAACAGGCCGCAAGGTGTCTTCGGGTTGGTCTTTGGCAGGAGACATCCAAAGCTCAGCGAAGAACCCCTGTCCTGCCACTTTTGTGAAGGTGGCGTAATCCTCCAGGCTTCCACCGTACCTAGCAACCGTTGGAGCCGAGGGATCAGGCATAAAAATGTACTTTTCCTTCCCGATACCGAGCGAGTTTTGGTAGGTCAGGCTAGCCTGGCCGAGTAGGCTGAGCGCGGGGACTACCGCAAGACTGACAAGAATAAGAATCGTTCTCATGAAGTTTGCTTTGCCGGGGATGATAAGACCAAAATAGTTGGAGGTCTAGTCCACCCTGACCAACCGTCAATACAAGCGCGCGGGAAGCCTCAACAAGCTGGGTGCTTCTAGTTCCTGTCCCGTCTGAACCAATTACGATTTCAAGAGGTTGTTCCGGATCACATGCTCCCATTGTTAAATATTAGATGTGATCCCTGGCCCGCACGCGCCTCGCCCAGAGGCTGTGCAAAGTGGTGGCCATCAATTAGATCAATCCGATCGTTTCAGCAGCGGAGGTCCAGTGCCGATGGAATAGTTTGCGGAGTGGGCAATCTTGACACCTAGGAACAACGACTGGTGCCTCTCCGGGTAGCGAATTTCATGAACGATCGAGCATGGATCTGCACCTACAACGACCTCTACGACTGGGCGACTTGTCCGATCTTCGTGTCCAGCAGCACCGCCGCGGTGGTTCATTCGTCGTCTATCTCTCCTGCAGATCCCTGATTCTCTTCTCATTCACCAGAGCCACACTTGTGTGGATCCCACCAGGGCAGAGCCGCCGATGGAGAGGAGTTGCGCATTCGGTGTCTTCCGTGTTCCTTGGGTGGTGGTCCCTCGGAGGTGCTCTAAACACACTGATGGTCTTGGCTCATAATCTTCTTGGAGGATTTGACATGACCAAAACCATCCTGGAGGCCGGGACTCAAGAAGGTGAGTGTCACTGGGAAAAGACAGATCTGGCACGAATCTTCCAACGCCGCCGTTTTGTTGTGTTCCTTGGATTTTTGGCGGTGGCGGTGTTGATGGTTGCTCCTTTGATCCTGTGTCTATTGCTGGAAGTTGTCGCGCCGCGTTTGTCGCAATGAAACGAACAGCGCTGACCTCATGGCGATTGCCTGAGTGTCCTTCCCGTGATTTCCATATCCCCCTAAAAAAGGATAACCATGCCGGAAGGATCGATTTAGGGCCCACGAACCCGTGACCATTTTGTGAGCCTGCTCAACCGAAGTATGGGTTTGGACGATAGAAGAATGGAGGAGCAAGACGATTGCGTTGAGGCCTACCTCGCGGGCAAAGGCCCTTCACGTCTGAATACACCACTGGCCATCCGCTTTTTAACAAGCCTAGGCGCTCTTTGACGTTAGGCGGCACAATGCACCACTTCATGAAGAGACTGCTCATCACCGCTCTAGTTGCCCTTTCAGTCAGCATTTCAACGTCACGAGCGCAATGCCGTGCGGAAGAGTCGCTTTACCATCAGTTGAGTCCGAACGCCCTCGGTTCCACTTCAGCGGCCGCGCTCGACCGAGTCCTTAGTTCATCCGAGCACTATTCCGCGGGGATCCTTTATGTTGCTTGCGCTGTCGCGTTTCACAAAAAGCGTCTAGAAGATGCAGGCTTCCTCTTGTACGTCGCCCGATTTCGCTCGCGGTTTGACAAAGCGCTCTTTCCTCCCCGCGGGACCGGCGGGAACAATCCAATGCTCGCCTGCGGCGCGGCACATCAACAGCTGGGAGAAGTAGTGAATCCTGCGATTACCGCAGAGCCGAAGGTGTATGCGAGGGTCCTGGACAGAGTGAAATCCTGGAAACCTCAAGTGGCGGCGGACTACCACCCCGGTTGGGAATATTTAAAGAGAGAAAGCGAAAAACAAGCCGAAGAGGCCGTCGCAGATAACAGAAAGCAGGTCATTAACGGCATGACCGGTACTTGCACACTCCTGCAGGACGCCACTTACTTCAAAGCGTTCCGGACTGGCCAGGACTACAATCTGATGTGGGATAGCAACACGAACAGACCCTCAAAGGCGGCCTATGACGCCGCCCTAGAGACGATGGCAAGAATCGAAACGAAAAAAGGCATTCCAGGCATCGCCACTCTACGCGAGAAATAGAATGCCCGACAAAAGCACTCGAGCGAATGCGGGCGGGTCACCCTGGTTGCCGATGCGGACGAGTAGGGCCGCTCCTAGCGCTCAAGTCCTGGCTTTAGCCCCTATCGCGCTTTCGTCACCGTGCGCAACACCTCACAACACGGTCTGCTGTGGTGGGTGATTCCGGGAGTCTTGGCAGGTATGCCGAGGTCGTTCGTTCATCCTCAACGTCGGATGGCCGGCCAGAAGGTAGCTCAGATGTCCGCTGCCCCGCACGGAGTTCCGCTTTTAAGCGGATCGGCGATCACCCAAACGCCAAAGCGACCGCAACCCACGATGGGGTTGGCCGGAAAACGAGGACTAACCCAGGGTAGGCGCTCCTGCTTCGCGCCAACCCTGGGCTTTGAGGCGGAATCCCTGTGGGATTCTAACATTTGGTCGAGGAACTTATGGGTAATGCTTCGAGTGAGCTACAGGACCATCGAGCTATAAACCTCATCGGACCGCTTCAGGATCACCACCAAAACGCTTCGCGGGGCGCTTGACGTTATGGAGTGCGGCACCCCTGTGCCGCTTTGGCCTCTCCGATGGAATCGGTCATCGCCGCCCGCGCACTTGTTTCAACTGACCCTTGCTGGCTTGTAGGCTCAACTCTGGCTGGGCTAGGGTAGCTCGGGTATGGCTCAGGAATACGCCTACACTGAACCACTCGAATCGCTATGTTCAAAAAGACGCATCCGATTATTGGTACCCGGGACATTCGTCGCGCCATCGAGTTCTACACTGAGCGACTCGGGTTTGAACTCGCTTTCCAGGACCACCCAGCCGAACCCAATTACGTTGGCTTCCGCCGCGACCAGGTCGAAGTCCATATGCAATTCCAATATCCTCACGAGATGAGCACTATTCGTTTGCGCTTTCAGGTCGACGAACCCGATGCCGTCTTCCGCGAGTATCAGCAACGCGGCGTCGAGTGCAGCGCCGATGGCGTCCGCATTACCCCATGGCATACGCGTGAGTTCTCGCTCTACGACCCGGATCGCAACGCTCTCACGTTTTACAGCGACCTGGGCAGTCCACCCTAGCAACGGGAATACTTGAGGGTGAAAACTATTTCCTGTGGCGTAGCGCTGGCGTCCTTCACGTCGAACCTCGCCCGCAAGCCACCCGAATGAGCCCGGGACGCCGCCGCTGGTTGCTTTCTGGATGTCGCGATGTGGGAGATAAGCGACATCGATGCTTTACCGAGTAGAGCTTCATCACTTGTTCCGAGAGGAACGATAGGTCCGAAATGTTCATCCTGAAGACGGAAGTTCTAACCACGGATTTCGCGGATCGCACGGATGGACAAGGATTTGAACGGACCTCCTCATCACTCTGAACGGAACTGCGATCGTCCCGTTAGGAAATGTCACAACCTGGTCTTGATCCGTGTCATCCGTGAAATCCGTGGTTAAGGTATTCCCGGTTTTAGGTTTACTGACGTCAGAAGGTCCAGAGTCGCAAACAATCCGTCCCGAAAGGCTGGCGTGCCGGGCTGGAAATCGGCTTTCCTTCCGACATGAAATCGCTGACCGAATACCTCCCGTTCGATGTGCCGGAACGGCGCGGATATCTGAACATCACTCCGACGGTTGAGAAGCTAGTCAAGCAATCGGGGGTGAAGGAAGGTCTCTGCCTGGTGAACGCGATGCATATCACCGCCAGCGTCTACATCAACGACGCCGAGGATGGTCTGCTCCACGACTATGACGTGTGGCTCGAGAAATTGGCCCCGCACGAGCCGGTGGCTCAATACCATCACAATCGCACCGGCGAAGACAATGCCGACGCTCACCTGAAGCGTCAGATCATGGGACGAGAGGTCGTAGTCGCCATCACGCAAGGGGTTCTGGATCTGGGACCGTGGGAACAGATCTTCTACGGTGAATTCGATGGCCGACGCCGGAAGCGCGTGCTGGTCAAAATCATCGGGGATTGAACTTCCATAGGCGTGGGTTCCTCGCTTTCTGGCTGCGACATGTTGAGGGGTCGACTCCGCCGGTATAAAGAGCGGTAGCCCTCTCTCATCTTTACCTCCAAAAATGCGGAGTAGACAAGATGTCGGAGATCCTCACTTCTTCGGGGGAGTTCCTGATTCCGCGGCCGAGAACCCGCAGGGTTCAAAGAGATTAGCCGGGGCGTGGAGCGCAGCGACACCCCCGGTCTACCGCCCCCTATTGAACGGCACCCTGAAAGGCGTGCCACCCGTCGGCCAGTGGACTCCGGAACGGATTTTGTTCCTTGAGTGGGGGGGGCGACAACCTCCGAAGCCGGTGGCATCGCTGCGCGATGCTCCGTATTTTTATCGGTTCCGGGGGGGGCGAGCACCCCCGTCTAATGTCTATGAACCCTGCGGGTTCGGACCCGCTAAGACCAAGGTGAGCAGGTGCTGTAAGGCCCAACTTGTCTAGTCCCCATTTTGGGAGGTAAAGATGAGAGCTCTCTACCGCTTTTGTCCAAACCCCACGAAGTCGGGAATTCCAAAGACCCTGTTGAAGGGATTTGAGCCGGCGCTGTCGGACAGGCGTAGCGGAGTCTCGGTGGCAGTGACCACCGAAAATCGATTTAGCGAGGGCGCGTGTTCTTGGGCGGCGTAAAGCGTCCGACGGTCTTGGCCGCTACGATCTGCGCGGAGACATTCTTGGCCGCCTCGTTCATGAAGTTATCCAAGGTCTGCGACATCGAGAAAACTCCGCCGCCGCCCCAGCTATTGCGGTCCACCACGACAGTCCCCAGCAGCTGCTTGGTGGCCGCATCGCGGATCTCCACTGTCGCATCGAAGTAGGCATTTCCGGCGCCCATTCCAATGGCCAGGCGGGCGAAGCCGCTTCCTTCGACATACCGAGTTACCGTCCCACCGATGAGCAGGGTATTGGGCTCGGTTGAGGCCTCGGTGGAAAAGTGCGCAAAGGCGCCTGATGATCGGAGCTCGAGAGCTAGCAGTTCACGAAAGCGTCCGACGCCGGTCCGTCGTCGGGCTTGGACCTCTGGATCCTTCGCTTTCTCACTCACCTTGTCCTCAAAGGACGCCACAACGACTCGGGAGTATTTGGTCAAATCCGTAGACTGACCTTCCGTCGAGGGTTGGATCTTGGAGATGGAGCCGCATCCCGCCAACAGGAGTGAAATCAATCCAAGGCTCAGGGCGTGAATGGTTCGAAGTAAATGCCTCCGTCGAGCGATCGTAGTCATGAGTCACGGTGGCCTGGAGCTGCACTTTTGGTCAAGACCGAGTTGACAAGGGAGCGTATTTCAATGTCTGTGTGAGCGTCAATTGTGCCCTCCAGTCCTCACGGTGGGGCTCCCCGTCATTTTCCATCCGTGCCATCCGAGACATCCGTGGTCGCAGCCGGCATTTGTAGTCTGAGCTCCGATCCGCAACCCACGATGGGGTTGGCCGGAAAACGACGACTAACCCAGGGTAGGCGCTCCTGCTTCGCGCCAACCCTGGGCTTTGAGGCGGAATCCCTGTGGGATTCTAACACTTGGTCGAGGAACTTGTGAGTGATGCTTACAGAGAGTTACAGGACCATCGAGCGATAAACCTCATCGGACCGCTTCAGGATCAACACCAAAACGCTTCGCGAGGCGCTTGACCTTATGGAGTGCGGCACCCCTGTCTCCTCTTTACCTCCAAAAGTGGGGACCAGGCAAGCTCGGCAACGCCGGCGTCTCTCGCTTTGCCGGCAGAGCCCGAACCCGCAGGGTTCAAAGAGATTTAGCCGGGGGTGCTCGCACCCCCGGAACTGTTGTAAGTACCGAGCATCGCGGAGCGATGCCACCGGCTTCTGAGACGTGCGCCACCACTCCTCACAGAACCTAATCAGTTGGTCAGTCCGTTCGCCGACGGGTGGCACGCCTTTCAGGGTGCTATCGAATAGGGGGCCGACAGACCGGGGGTGTCGCTGCGCTCCACGCCCCGGCTAATCTCTTTGAACCCTGCGGGTTCTGGGCTTCGGCTTCGGGGACTCATGCGAGGAAGTGCCTACAGCTTGTATAGTCCCCTTTTTTGAAGGTAAAGGTGAGACTCCTGTGCTGCTTTGGCCTCTCCGATGGAATCGGTCATCGCCGCTCGTGCACTTGTTTCAACTGACCCTTACTGCCTTGTAAACCAACTCCGGTTGAACCAGCGTAGCTCAGGTGTGGCCCACGAACACGCCTGCCTTGAACCACTCGAATCTCTATGTTCAAAAAGACGAACCCCATTCTTGGTACCCAGGACATACGTCGCGCCGGATCGCAACGCTCTTACGTTTTACAGCGACCTGAGCAGTCCGACCTAACAAACGGAGGGGCCAGTGGTAGAAGAAATTAAGAACCCCCGACTGGAGGCAACTCGGCTTTGCGGATGAGGTCGGCCTTCCGCTTCCTCGTCATGCTCCACCCGAACTGGTTGAGCAAGTTCAAGACCGCGGGAAGCACCGTGAGCGAAGCCACCATGCACAGCGCGGTGCCGATGGCCATCACGGCTCCGAGGCTGGCGATCCCTTGATGCTTAGCGACCAACAGGCTGCCAAATCCCGCGATCGTATTGAGACCCGAGACCAGAACGGCCTTGCCGGTGCTCGTGGCCAAAATGCTGGGGTGTGGGTCTTCGGCGAAGCGGTTCAAAATATGGATTCCGTTCGTGACCCCGATCCCGATCAAAAGAGTCAGAGACATGATGTTTACCGGATTGAACGGAAGACCGATCAGCGTCATCACCCCGAGCGTCCAACAGAACCCAAGCACCACCGGGAGGAAAGCCAGCACCACGGAGTCAAGGCGCCGGAAATGCATGGCTACGATGATGGCGATTACGGCGGCGGCGTAGGCGCCGGCTTTTTGGAAGCTTTCCTTCACCAACGATGTGTATTCGTAGATCTGCACCGGCGAGCCAGTCACGCTGGGGTCCACAGTTCGTAGCTCACGAACGAACTCTTCCTGAGCGGAGCGCTGCCACACGTCCCCGCGTGGATAGATCTGAAGCAGAAATTTGCCCGAAGGGCTGATGAAGCGCTCACGGAGAAATGGCGGGATGTCCTGTGCGGTCAGTTGTCGCCTCACATCCTGGTTCCGAATCAGCGATAGCGTTTCCTGCACGTCGCCCAGCAGCCCCTGCTGGAATGCCGTCAATCTTGAGGCTGCCTGAGGGCCGTTCTGGTCAATCGTCCTGCGCAAGCTTGCCACCGCATCCCGCAACCCACGCAGGTCCGCCACGAACTTGGTATTCTCGCCTTGTCGGAGGAGATTGCCAAGGCCAACCCCGAGATACAACTCCAGCGAACCGAGGCTTCGCTCTAGATTGGCGATGTCCACCGGATTGGTGTCGGGTGAGGGAATCCGAATCTCGCCCACCCTCGTTTTGATCTCGCGTAGAGATCGGAGTTTTCCCTCCTGGTTCCCGGACAGATACTTCACCATCGAGTTCACGCTAGCCACGGACGGCAACGCCTTCATGGTTTCCTCTCGTTCGAGGGCGTGGGAGAGCGAGGTCGCCACACTTATGGCCGACAGAAGCGACTGGGAGCCCGACTGCATCAGTTTCTCCTCCAAGTTGACCGATGGCAGATCCCGGGTCTGCAGATGCAGCAGATTGTAGTCAAAATCCAAGTGGGGAAATCGCGCGATAGCCAAGAGGGTGAGGGTCATGCCGCAAACCAGCACCAGCTTCGGACGCTTGAGCCAGATCTGCTCGAGGCTCGCCCGTCGGCCCCGACTTTGCTGTATCAGGTGATCGGGTCCCGGAGTTTTCCCGCGCACCAACATCAATGGCAGCAGAGTCATCATGGGAACCAAGCAGACCAGCAGGCCGATTCCAGAGATAAGACCCATCTCCCGCACTCCTTTGAAATCTGTCAGGATCATGGCCAGGAAACCGCCGGCAGTAGTGAACCCGCTGGTAAAGATGCCGATGCCGGAAAACACGAGCGCCTTATGCATGGCCGCACGTCGATTCTTTCCGGCGCGCAGCTCTTCCTCGTAGCGGGAAATGAGGTGGACCCCGAAATCGATGGCCAACCCGATCAAGATGGGCACCAGTGTGATGCTCAGGATATTGAGGCGACCCACGGTGAGCGTGGCAAACCCGAGCGTGTAGCCGATCCCGACCAGCAGGCAGATCGTCGCCAATAGCGGCCGCCGAATCTCGTGGTAGCCGTAGATAAATATGGCAGCCACCAGAACCAATGAAAGCAGAGCTGCCCGATGTACGTCACGCTGGGCCTGAGCCATCTCGTCATGTTTCAAGACCGGTTCTCCGGTTATTCCTGCGTTCACCCCAGGCACCTCTGACTGGGTCTCGAGCACCAGTTCGCGCAGACGATCAATCGCGCGTCCCTCCACTTCTTCGCGCGCAGCGCTGGCGAAGACGGCATAGATTTGACCGCCGGCAAACGTGAGGTAGAGCCCGGGACGATCGCCGAACAACGCCGTGATTCCAGGGGTTGGAGGCACCGCTGCTTCAGTAATGCTCTTGGCTGCCTCCTCCACGATCCGATGGAGCACAGGCAGCGTTCGCGCCATGGGTAGTTGCTGGGCGCTGGCGGGGTCGGGCGCGCTTCGCAACTGGTGACTCACCGATTCGAGCAGTGAGTTCAAACTGTTCACCTGAGAGAATGTCTCGATGAGCGGCGCATACTGGACAAGGGCCAGCCGCAAATCCTCCAGCGTTTCCTCGGGCAGGAAGAAGAGCGCTTTGGGGCCCATTTGCTTCAGATCACCTTTGAAATAGACGTCGACAAAAAGGTCTGGCTCCCTTTGAAGCTTAAGAGCTAGTCGTTCAACGAACTGCCTGTTTTTTTGCTGACCCTCGCTTTCGACGATAGCCACCAAGCTGTCCTGAAACTTGAACTCATCCTTCAGTTTTAGAAAAGTCCGCTGATACTTTTCATGTGCTGAAACGAGATCGTTGCGATTGGTGCTGAAGCGGAGATAGGTGGCGGTGTAGACAACGGCGCCCACCAGGAGGAGGACCTGCGAGAAGGCGAACCACCTAGGATAATTCTCGAGGGCAAAAGCCAGCTTGTTCAAGAGCCGACCAGCTAGATGTTCGTGCAATGGACGCATACCGGCACTGAATCTTACATAAACTTGGCGTATCTCGACTTAACGTGGCAAGGCGCGAAACGCTTCCTGTTCCCTCAGCATATTTGTTGATGACTTAGGCCAAGCTTAACAATATGTTCCGCCCGCAACCAGATTGGAATCTATGAGCTTACTTGAGAATGTGGCGAGCCATGCGGTGGGGAGCCTGAAGGGGAACGGAGGGCAGTTTCAGGGTGATGCGTTGAAGATGGTGATGGCTCTGCTGACTCAGGGGGGCGGGGTCGAGGGGGTTGTAAAGAAGTTTGCGCAGCACGGATTGGGTGAGCTGGCGAGAAAATGGGTAGGCCACGGATCGAACCCTCCGATCACGGGGGAGCAATTCACACAGGTCTTCGGGGCTGTCCAGGTGGACCAGTTGGCCCAGCAGATGGGCTTGGCTGCGGACCAAGCCGCTCAGGGCCTGGCGGCTCTGCTGCCGACAGTGATCGACAAGCTGACACCCGATGGCAAATCAGTCTCGGGGGGAGACTTGGAAAGTGGCGTGTTTAGGATAATGGGAGAGGGTACCCAGGGGCTCGGCCTGGGGGATCTCACGAAGCTTTTCCGAACGGATCCACCACCCACTGAGCCGCAATCCAGCGTGCTAGGCGGAGGCGGCATCGATGCGAGAGCGAGCGTCAAACCTGCTCAAGCAGGAACTCCATACCCCCGGAGGTTGCGTCCGAATGAGAACTGCTTGCCCGGAGCTGCGGGGGTTGACGTGGAAATGTTCCCAACCTAGGGTCCCGGTGAATAACCCCGAGATAGACGGCCGATGGTTGCTCGTTTCTGGATGGAAGCGGCCCCTCGGCGGCCGCTCTTGGTTCCTTCGGCAGCTTATTGTATGAATCTTGGCGGCAAAGTGGCGTTGGTGACAGGCGGAACAAAAGGTATCGGAGCGGCGTCGGCACTCGTGCTGGCGCGCGAGGGTGCCGATGTGGTGATCAGCGGCCGCAACAAGGATGCGGAAGCGCTCGCGACCTTGGCCAGCATTCAGTCTCTGGGGCGTCGAGCCCATCTCATCTTGGCGGATTTAGCCGATCCCGCCGAGTCCACCCGCCTGGTTCAGGAAACGATCCAGGAGTTCGGTCGATTGGATGTTCTGGTTCATTCAGCAGGCGGACCGGTCCCCGGTGGGCTCTTCGAATTGACCCCGGAACAATGGCACGGGGCCTTCGACGCTCATGTCCACGCGATATTCTACCTGTGTCGGGCTGCGATTCCATCCATGCGCGAGCGCAAGGAGGGGGCGATCGTGTTGATCTCCTCAACTGCTGGCATCCGGGGCATCGTCACCAACGTCGCGTATCAGGTGGCCAAGGGTGCCATTCCTCAGTTCACCCGAGCGCTGGCCCGCGAGTTCGCGAATGACAACATCCGCGTCAACTGCGTGGCTCCGGGGGTGGTGCGGACTGCTTTTCACGCCACGATGAGTGAGGCGCAGAAAAAGCTGAATCTGGAGCAACGGATCCCGTTGCATCGCGAAGGAACTCCGGAGCAGGTCGGCACCCTCATCGCGGAGCTCGTCAAGAACGACTACATCACGGGTGAGACCATGACCATCGACGGTGGCTTGACGATGCGGATCGCCTGAGGCGCGGGTTTCCGCACCGGCGGCTCAGACATCGCAGACCTGGGCGGCGTGGCGAAGCGCCAGGGCTTTGTCTTTCCAGGTCGGAATGAATTCCTGCGCCACGAACCCCGTGTAGCCGGTTTCCAGAATGGCTCGCAGGATGGCGGGATAGTTCACCTCCTGGGTGTCGTCCAGCTCTCCGCGTCCCGGCACGCCAGCGGTGTGGTAATGGGCAATGTGCTCACGATGCGTTTGGAGGTGGCGGATCACATCGCCATGCATGATCTGAACATGATAGATGTCGAACAGGAGCTTGAAGCGGGGTGAGGCGACCTTGCGGATGAGGTCGACGCACAGCTCAATGTCGTCCCCGAAATAGCCTGGATGCCCCTTCATCGGGTGCGTGTTGTCGCGGCTGTTCAAATGTTCCAGGCACAAGGTCACGCCCTTCTCTTCGGCATACGGGATGACCTCCTTCCAACATTCCACGCAATTCTTGATGGCCTGGGCATCGCTGATCCCCGCCTCGCGCATGCCGGTGAACGTGATGATCTTGTTGCAGCTGAATTGAACCGCCGTATCGATTCCTTCCCGGAGCGCTTTGGCAACCGCGCTGTGGTTGGCTCGGTTGACCGGTCCTTTGGAGAATCCATGGCTGCCGACCAAGGAAATCTCCAAACCGAGCTCCCGAACCATGGGATAGTCCTTGCGGTCGATCCCTTCCATGGCCACCAGCCCGATGTCTTTGCACAGTCGCGCCAACTCAGCGGTGGGCATGGGATTGAAGGTCCATCCCATGATGGATTGTCGGATACGACCGTGGCGGATCTTGAATTGGGGGTTGGCTGCACTCGGTGCAGATTGGGCATCCGATCGACTGGGTCGAGAGAGCAGGGCGGCGCTGGCCGTCACGCCCATGGCCTTGAGGGAGGAACGTCGACTCAGCCGACGCGTGGAAGAGGGCCGGGCCTTCGGTTTCTGGTGTCCTGAGGGCATTTCGAATACACAAGCAGACCGCCGCTGTGTTCGCAATGCACAAAACCGCGGGCTGTGAAAGCCGGGCGCGACTGCAGGTGCGTGGGCTAGCAGGCCCAGGCGGTCGGCAGCATGACCCGGACCCTCTGGATGAGATCCTTCATTCTGAAGGGCTTCGTGATGTAGTCCGACGCCCCCGCCAGCATCCCTTTCCGTCGGTCCAGGTGCGCGCGCATGCCGGTCACCAATAGAATCGGGATGGTGGAAGTTGAGGGAAGCGCCTTTAGCATCTGGCAGACGGTGTAGCCATCCAAGCCCTCCAACTTGACATCCAGCAGAACCAGGTCCGGTAGGGCGATTCTGGCGGCGTTTAACGCCTCCATTCCGTTTCGTGCCACCGTAACCTCGTATCCTTCCTCCACCAGGTTGAAGGAGAGAAGCTCCAACAGATCCTGGTCGTCGTCGACGATCAATACTCGAGTGCTCATGGAGTCGACTCTGGGCCCCGGGTGCGGCAGGACGTTGTCGGGTTTGTAAAAGCGGCGTGACAAAGCCCCTTCGATTCTCGCTTGCGTTCTGCGGGCCTGTAAGGTTTATTGGTGTTGTTCAATGCAAATAGTTTGCAAATTACTCCCTGCGGGTTCCTACCGACGCTGGTGTCTGGTGGGCGGGGTGCTGTTTGCGATGTTGTTCTCCCTGGTGCTTTCGGTCGATCGCGGGTTGCACCGCCAGTTCCACGCCGAAATGGGCGTGGGGCATCATGGCGAGGCGCATCACCACGATGCTCATTCTGGTGATTCGCATTCGGATCCCTGTGATTCGGGAACCTGTTTTGCCTTCAGCCTGGACCAGGGTCTGGTCGAAGCCGCGGCGTGTGCGGAGTGGGTCGCGGTCCTGATTCGCCTAACCCAGCCGGCCGAATTTCCAGCCCCCGCTAAGCCGTTTGTTTCCCTGTTTGCTTTCCTTCTTCCGGACCGTGGTCCCCCGAGTCTTCCCTGCCTTCTTCTGGCTTAAGGCGTCCCGGCAGTCGAGTGAGAAGCGCTTCGCGCGCACTCTCCGTCCTGTGGGTTGGCCTTATCACCTCCTTCGTTTTGTTTAGTTTGCGGGCCAGTCATGCCTGCATTTCCCGAGTGACTCTTTTGATGAGATCTAGGCTCAACCGATCGGCTGCGTTCACGCTGATTGAATTGCTGGTGGTCATTGCGATCATCGCCGTTCTTAGCTCCATGCTTTTGCCCGCACTCAGTTCGAGCAAGGGCAAGGCCAAACAAGCCGCCTGCGCCAGCAACATGCGCCAGATCGGCATCGGCATGCTGATGTATGCCGACGATCACGAGGAGTGGCTACCCACCACCTCGCACCTTTCCGGAACCAACTCATCCTGGATTTTCACTCTGTCCTCCTATTTGGGCGATGTAAACCGGGTGCGAATCTGTCCGGCCGATCCATTTGGCCCGCAACGCTTGGCGCAACGGGGCACCAGTTATGTGATGAATGAATGGACTTCGGTCGACAAGCGGGACCCGTTCGGCCGTCTGGTGGAGAGCTACCGTCGTCTGTCCACTCTGAAGAGTCCGGCCACTACTCCCACGGTTTTTATCGTCTCAGACGAGGCGGGAACGGCCATCACCCAGGACCATACGCATTCGCGCAACTGGTCGAAAGGCTGGCAGACCGTTTTGACCGACATTCAGCCCGACCGGCATCTAACGGGGGCTCCTAGCCCTGATCATTCCAAGGGCATGGCCAACTACCTCTTTGCCGATGGCCATGTTGAAGCCATACCCGCCTCAGTGCTCAAAGCCCGCTTCGATCAGGGGGAGGATTTCTCCAAACCCAAACAGTGATTCCAGTTTCGTCCGCAGTACCTTCCATGAGTAACCATCAACCAGATCAACTCTTCTGTTCTATGAATCGATTCCTTAACTATTCTGTCCTTACCGCCACCAGCCTCGTCTTGGCTGGGCAACAGGCTGTTCTAGCCGATCTCGCGATACTCTCCACCGAACATGTCGACATCGGTGTCGCGTTTGAGGATGGCGCTTGGGATCTGCATCTTCACGATGAAACCAACGATATCGAATATGCGCCAGCAGATGCCATTCTCCAGGTGAACGCCAACGCTCTCACCCAGGTTCCGGCCGACAGTCGTTATTCGTTCCTGGGCAACTCGGGCGCTCCCATTTTTGTTCTTCCTCAGGTGGAAGACCCGAACCTTCTGTTCCTGGGCACGGGCGCGGAAGAGATCGAAAATGGAGCGTTCGTGGGCGATAGCCTGCAGCTGAAACTGACCGCGTTCGAAGGGCCTGGACGGTTCTTTTCCTATCTGGTCAATGGGTTGGACGGCTCTCCTCAGCGGGTCATGGAGGCGGGGGCAGGGGGCGTGGACGCCGACCTTAACAGCTTTACCGTCCTCGCTCTGGGGCATCAGGACTATAACTGGGCTTTTACCGAAGCCGGCACCTATAAACTCACGTTCCAGGCCAGTGGGGACAAAGTGGGCCAGGGGGTCACTACCAGCGAAGGCGTGCAATATACCTTTGTTGTCGTTCCTGAACCCAGCAGCTTGGCGTTGGGCCTGGCTGGATTGGGGGGGCTTCTCTGGCTCCGCTCTCGTCGATCCCCGGGCACCCGCCCGATGGTGTCTTGATGCCTTTCCGACGACGTGTCCTCTGACTCCCATGCGCAGCTTAAAGGTTACCTTCCTATGATCCGACGTGTGATTCATGCGTTTCTGCTCGGCCTGTATCTCGGCAGTGGTGCCGGTGCTGTCACGGCCGCAGGCCGGGTTGTGCTCACCAATGAGCATGCCGACCTCCGTATGCTCTACGAACCGGAACGCACTCCATCTTTGAGGGTGGTCGCACGGGATGAGGATCGTCGGCTGAACCACGAGGCGACCAATGTCGTGTTGCTGGTCCCCGAGGCGGCTCGTTTGGAACTGCCCTCGGGGACCCCGTTTGGCAACGAAGGCGACTCACTGTGGATTCTTCCCCAGAATCAGTTCGCCGACATCCTCTATCTGGGTTTTTCGGCGGAACAGATTCCCGCGGGAGTGTTCGCTGGTCCGCTCGCTTTTCAACTTAAGAAGGTTGTCGGCCCCGGCTCCTTCTTCGCGTGGCAAGCGGCTTCTTTCGGCCAATTCCTTATCAAATTCAATAGCTCAGATGGCGTGAGCGAGGCGGACCGCACGCTTCCGTTGATCGGAAGTCATGAGCATTTCAACTGGGGCTTCTCGGCCCCGGGCGTGTATGCGCTAACTTTCGAAATCGAAGGGAAGCGTCTGAGCGGTGGCGAAACCCTGCGAAGCCTGCCGACAACATTCGTTTTCCATGTGCTGCCTTTGCCCCCAGCCAGTCGATTCGACGACTGGTGGCCGCAGAGTTTCCATCCAGACCTTCCTGAGCCGGTTCGGGGAGAAGAGGGGGATCCCGACGGGGATGCGGTCCCGAACCTTGCCGAGTTTGTGCTGGGGACCGATCCCTGCAGCCCCGACGCTGGAGCGCTCCCCCGGTTCGCGATTGAGCCGCGTGACGGCGAGGAGATGGCGATCCTTCGGTTCCAACGTCGGATCGGTCTGCTGGCGGGCCAGGGGACAGTGGAGGTCGCGGAACAACTGGAGGGCCCGTGGATCCCGGCTTCGGAGGAGATGGAAGCGATCCCGGGCTCCCATGTGGAAAACGTGACCGCGTTCGATGGTGCCCCGGTGGCTGGCCAGGCACAGCGTTTTTTTCGAGTGCGATGGAGGTAGGGTGAAGATGAGAGTGGGCTACCTCGCTCCAAGACGTTTCGCTAGGCATGGGAGCCATATGGAGTGCGGCAGACCTCTGCCGCTTTGGTCTCCCCAGCGGAGCTGGGATTCCCCTCCGGGGGTACATTTCGGGTCGACATCCCGGCCGTCCGCCCGTTTTGATAGAGGCATGTCAACTCAACCGATTCCGGTGACGGTGTTAACGGGTTTCCTCGGCGCGGGGAAAACCACGCTCCTGAATCATATCCTGACGGCCAAGCATGGACGCCGCATCGCGGTGATCGAAAATGAGTTTGGAGAGCTGGGCATCGATAACGAGCTGGTGATCCAGGCCGACGAAGAGATTTTCGAGATGAACAACGGCTGCATCTGCTGCACTGTCCGCGGTGATCTGATTCGGATTCTGAGCAGCCTGGCCAAGCGACGTGATAAATTCGACTATGTTCTAGTGGAGACAACCGGCTTGGCCGACCCCGGACCGGTCGCGCAGACCTTCTTCGTGGATGAGGACGTGAAAGCCGGTTATCGACTGGACGGCATCATCACTTTGGTCGATGCCAAACATGCCTGGCTGCACCTGGAAGAGAGTCGCGAATTTCAGGAACAGATCGCCTTCGCGGACCGCATCCTGATCAATAAGATGGACTTGGTCGGTCCGGCGGACGTGGAGCGACTCGAGCGCCGGATCCGCTCCATCAATCCCTTTGCGCCCCTTCTACGCGTGGAGCGCGCCGCGCTCGACGTGGCCCAGGTGTTGGATGTCCATGCGTTCGATCTGGATGCCAAGCTGGATCTCGATCCTGGCTTTCTCGATGGGGGGACGGATCATTCCCACGCCGATCACACTCACGATCAATCCGTCTCTTCGGTGGGCATCAGTGAATCGCGTCCGGTCGACGACACCAAGCTCAACGAGTGGATGAGTCAGCTCGTTCAGAAGAAAGGCCAGGACATCTTCCGGATGAAAGGCATTTTGAACGTGCTCAACCAGCCCCGTCGGTTTGTGTTTCATGGGGTTCACATGCAGTTCGAGGGGAAGTTGGATCGCGAGTGGAAGAACGATCAGGAGCGTCGAAGCACCCTGATCTTCATCGGCCGCAACTTGGATCGTGTGGAACTCAACGCCGGGTTTCGAGGATGTTTAGTATGAGCGATCCTCACGTTCCCCCCGTTTTGCCCAATCCCTCTCCGGTGAATCTGGGGGATCATGTCCGACACGTGAGTTGGTCTCCGGACAGTCGTCGGGTGGCAATTGCCTTGGGCAATGGCGAGGTCGTGGTGGTTTATGCGAAGGAAGCCGCCGTCGTTCAGCGTTGGCAGGCGCACAAGCTCGCGGCCTTGACCGTGGCTTGGGCTCCTCGCGGGGAGACGATCGCGAGTTCAGGAGAAGACGGTTTCCTCCGTCTGTGGAGCGCGAAGGATGGATCACTCCTTCGAGAGGTTCGCGAGAAAGGCTGGATTGAGCATTTGGCCTGGCAGCCTGATGGGGAGTTGTTGGCCAGCGCTGCAGGCCGCTCGCTCAAGGTATGGAACTCTCAGGGTGCAGTCTCCTTCGAATATAACCAGCACGAGAGTACGATCGCGGCGATGTTGTGGCGTCCGGACGGAAAGGGTTTGGGGACGGCCTGTTTCGGTCGCGTCCAGCTAATCCGCTTGGGGGAGACTAAACCCTACGAGGATCTGAAGTTAAAGACCTCCCATATCTCGTTGGCGTGGAGTCCGAACGGACGTCATGTCGCGGCCGGTTCCCAGGAAAACACCGTCACGTATTGGAAGCTGCCATTCCGCGACAAGGAGCCGCTGCATATGAGCGGCTATGCGTCGAAAGTGCGAGCGCTAGCGTGGGATCGGGAGAGTCGTTTCATGGCGACTGGAGGCGGACCGATGCTCACCGTCTGGGATGTGTCCGGTCCGGGTCCTGCTGGTCGAACACCTCTGCAACTCAAAGGCCACTCTCAGCGCGTGACCCAATTGGGTTTTCAACACCAGGGCGACACCTTGGCCTCGGGCGCGCTGGACGGCAGCGTCTGGTTATGGCTTCCGGCGCGGAGCAGCGGCGGTATGCCGGCGGCGGAGTTAGGCTCCGAGGTGAGTGTGTTGTCTTGGTCGCCCGATGACCGATGGCTCGTCGTGGGCACGGCCGGAGGGCTGTTGCAGATCATCGGGTAGTCACCCCCATCGGTTCGTAGACGCAAGATTCCTCGGGAGATAGGTAGTCTCCCGTCAAAGCGTAGGCGCGAGCGCGCGAGCCGCCGCTGCAGAGGTCCCGATATTCGCAGCTCCCGCACTTGCCTTTGAGTAGATCGAAACGCCTCAGCTCCTGAAAGATGGGGTTCTCACGATAGATCTCAGTCACTGATTGGTTTCGCACGTTGCCGCAGACGACGGGGAGGAAGCCGCTGGGACAAACATTGCCAACGTGGTCTACGAAGCAAAAGCCGTGACCGGAGTTTACCGGCTTGCCGCTCATCATCATCTTGGCGCGGACCCGGGCAATGTCCGGCGCTCCGGCGGCTTCCTTCTGGATGACGAAGCGGCGCAAATGTTGTCCTTCCGTGACCTTAATCACGAAGGGCGCCCGTTTGGAGAGTTGGTAAAGCTTCTCGAACAGCTCCTCAAATTGCTCCGGAGAGCAGCCCTGCAACGCCGAGCCTCGACCCGTCGGGACCAAGAAGAACACTTCCCAAAACACAACCCCCAGTTTTTCGATGAGCTCGGCGATCGCATCAAAGTCCCGGGCATTCCAGGAGCCGAACACGGTGTTGACTTGGAGATTAACCCCTGCCTCTCGAATCCAGCCCGCCGCCTCGATGGCTTTGTCAAAGGTTCCCGGTATGCCGCGAAACGCGTCATGCTTGGCTGCGTTCTCTGCATCTAGGCTCAGAGCGATCTGGTGCACACCCGCTTGTTGGAGCGAGAGAATGCGCTCCCGCGTGAGACGCGACGTGGCGGCCGGGATGGTCCCGACCGTCAGACGACGGGAGTGGGCGTGCCGAATCAAGTCCTCAAGATCATCCCGTTGGAGCGGATCACCGCCGGTAAACACGATGAGAGGCGTGCCCATGGCAGCCACATCATCAATGAGTCTGCAACCCTCCTCGAGAGTCAGTTCCCGAGGATCACGCCAATCGATGGCGGAGGCGCGGCAATGCTGGCACGCCAGTGCGCACGCTCGGCTGACTTCCCAAATCAAGAGCAACGGCGCCTGTTGATAGTCTACTTTAAAATGCATACGCAGTGATGCCTTGGTCGGTTGCATTTAGTACCGCACCGCCAGACTCGGATTATGGAAAAGCTTGTGAGAGCGTACGACTACACCGATCTTGTCGAAAATCAGGATTCCGTTTCCCCTCAGACATCGCGTCCATTGCGTCCTTTGCTTCGCGGTTCAACTTCCTCCCCAGCCGGAATGGAAAGGGGGGACCGGTTTTTTGAACCGCGATGGACGCAAGGGACGCGATGGGAAAATCGGAGGGAGATGGAATTTAGGTCCAATCTCTCGGAGTTTGGTCAAGGAATGTCCAAGTCTCGCCCCCTGCACTAAGCCATGACCCCGGAGCTCCTTTAGCCGCAAGAAACGAAAAATGACGAAAGAATGACGACCCCGGGAAATCATACCCCCCTGAATCCGTCTGCTTCTTTCGTCTTTTTTCGGTTTTTGCGGCTAATGCGGCTAATGCGGCTAATGCGGCTAATGCGGCTAATGCGGCAGTCCCTGCTGAACAGCCTCATCGGTTTTGGTCAACAGATCTCTTCTCTCGCCTTCGCATACCCGAACGTTGCGGTTCAACAGCCGTGAGAAGTGTTCCCGAGAACTCGGCCCGTAAGTCATGGATTTTTCGACGTCGTCCGTGCTAGGCTGCAGCTGTGCCCCGAGTCCGATTCAACCTGAAGTCCATTTTGCATCCACGCAGGCTGTGGCTCTGTCGCCTCAGACTGCTCCTGGGCTTGTTCGGACTGGGCACGCCCCTGCTTATTGCGGCTCCGCCGGACTGGCGCCGTTTCACTTTTCAAAGCTGGCACACGGATGACGGACTCCCTCAAAACCACAGCACCAGCATCGTTCAGACTCGGGACGGGTATCTCTGGTTCGGTACCTACAGCGGTTTGGCTAGGTTCGATGGGGTTCAGTTTCGCGTTTTCAATGCCGGCAACACCCCGGGCATGGTGAGCAGCCGGATCACTAGTCTGTTTGAAGATCGGCGCGGCGTGCTCTGGGTGGGCCATGATGCGGGCGAGCTTACCCGATTCCAGGAAGGACGGTTTGAGGCGGTTCGATTGAAGGGCAACCCTCTCGGCGGAGCGATCCTCTCCATCTGCGACGACGAGTCAGGCCAGGTCTGGGTCTTGCATCCGGAGGGGACCCTGACTCGCGTGGAGGATGGACGGGTAGTCTCGGTGGAACAGAGGACCAAAACTCCGACCTCGCTTTCGTTGGCCAAGGATGCGCAGGGGGCGCTCTGGCGAGTTTATGGGGGTAAGCTGACTCCGGCCAACCCGACGACCGCTTCCGTTCCCTCCCTCGATTGCTACGTGGTGCGGGCCTGCAGTCGGCGCGCGGGTGGATTGTGGGTGGCCTGTTCGGACCTGGTTCAATCCTGGGATCCCACTTCCGGATTGCAGGTTTGGGGGAAGGGCCCATGGGGCGATGATTTCGTGACGGCCATGCTTGAGAATCGAGCCGGTTACCTTTGGGTGGGAACGCAATCGGGCGGTGTTTACGTGTTGCGCTCGGATGGATCGGTCGCGCATTTCACCCGAACCAATGGTCTTCCTCATGATTGGGTGCGCAGCCTGGGAGAGGACAGCGAGGGTAATGTTTGGATTGGCACGGGCGGCGGTGTGTGCGCTGCTCGTGAACGTATTGTAACCATGGCTGCCTCCTCGGAACTGTTGCGCGGCCGGACGGTGCTCACCTTGCAGGCTGCGCGCGATGGCAGTGTGTGGATGGGCACCGAGGGGGCGGGTGTGTTTCGGGAGGAGCAGACGGGGTGGCGCCGTTATGCGGAGGCGGAGGGGTTGAGCAATCCTTTTGTATGGTCGATTGTTGAGGATCCCCAGGGAGAGGTCTGGGCAGGAACGTGGGCCGGTGGGTTGTTTCGTTGGACCGGGTCTGGTTTCTCGATTGTGGATGCCCTTCGAGATGAGGGATACCCGCCGGTCACCAGTCTGTTCGTATCGCCCCAGGGCGGGCTCTGGATGGGCACGCAGAAGGGCGTGCGGTATTGGAAGGCCGGGGAAGTGCGGAAGTTCGCTGAGAACTGGGAGCGGTCGGACGTTCGGGCTTTGGTGGAGGCTCCGGGAGGTGAGGTCTGGTTCGGGATGTCCGGAGGCGGGTTGGGTAGGTTGAATCGCGATGGCACCACGTCGGTTTGGCGGCAACGTGACGGTTTGCCGAGCGACTATGTCTGGTCTCTGCTGTTGGACTCGGAGGATTCCGACATCCTCTGGATTGGAACCTTTGGCGGTGGGTTGTGTCGGCTGCGCTCGGGCAAGATTTCGGTGATCGGAGAAAAACAGGGGCTTCCCAACAGTGTGCTCACCCACTTGGTAGAGGATGGCCGGGGCTATCTCTGGTGCGGCTCCTACGGGGGGATTCTGCGTGCCTCTAAACAGGATCTCAAGTTGTGCGCGGAAGGACAGGTCAAGACCGTTTCGTTTCACGTGTATGGCAAGGCCGATGGTCTGGCTTCGGTGGAATGCTCGGGAGGGTTGCAGCCGGCGGGTACGCGAACGAAGGATGGGCGCCTTTGGTTTTCCACCACCAAAGGGCCGGCGGTGATCGATCCCGCATCCCTGCCCACCAACTCCGTGGTCCCGCGGGTGATCGTGGAGGAGTTGTTGATTGATGGCGAACCGCGGGGGAAAGATCTTCTGAACCGAACCGCGGACTGGAGAGTCCAGGGGCCAACCACGATCGTCGTGGAGCCGGGCGAGCACCGTTTCCAGTTTCAGTACACCGCCCCCTCCTTTGCCGCCCCAGATCGGATCCAGTTTCGCTATCGATTGGAGGGCATCGAGGCCGACTGGGTGAATGTGGGAAACAAGAGGGTGGCCAACTATTCGTTCCTGGTTCCGGGCGAGTATATTTTCTGGGTGGCGGCCAGCCAGGCGGAAGGACATTGGAGCGAGTTGCCGGCCGCGGTCCGGCTCCTGGTGCTCCCGCACTGGTGGGAACGATGGTGGGCTCGAGTGGTTGCCATTCTGCTGGCCGGTGTAACCGTGGGATGGGGGATGTATGCGTACGCGCGGCAGAAGTACCGGTTGCGCCTGGAACGATCGGAGCAACAGCGCGCCATCGAACGCGAGCGCGCTCGGATCGCCAAGGATATCCACGATGACTTGGGCGCGAGTCTGACGCGCATCACCCTGCTGAGCCAGGCTGCTCGAGCGGATCTGGATCGACCGGAGGTCGCGGCGATCGACATCGATCGGATCTATTCCACCGCGCATGAGCTGACCCGGGCGATGGATGAAATCGTCTGGGCGGTCAATCCGGCTCACGACACGCTGGAGAGCTTGGTGAACTACCTTGGCCAGTTCGCACAGCAGTTCCTGCAGGATGCGGGGGTCCGTTGCCGGTTGGATGTGCCGCTCAGCCTGCCCGCGGTTCGACTATCGGCTGAGATCAGGCACCATGTATTCCTGGCCTTCAAAGAAGCGCTGAATAACGTTGTGAAGCATGCCGGCGCTTCCGAAGTTCGGATCACCTTGGAAATGCAGGAGCGTCGGATTTCGCTGGGTGTCGAGGACAATGGCCAGGGGTTTTCGTGGTCCGAGGAAGGAGCCACCGGGGAGGGTGCGACGCTGGGCGGGGCCACCACCCAGAATGGACTTGGCAACATGAAGCAGCGGTTGCGGGAAATCGGCGGGCAATGCCTCATTGAGAGCCAGGTGGGCCAGGGCACCCGCGTTGTGTTCCGGGTTGAACATCCGACCATCGTGGACTAGAGCCCTGCGGCGCTCGTGTCATCCAAATTCATGACAATCCAAGCCCACATTCCCTAGGTAGGATGATGATCTCTTGAGAATCGATGTTGCCATTGTTGAGGACGATGCACCGTCTCGCCAGATCCTGGCGGGATGGCTGAGTCGTACGGAGGGCTTTGCCTGCGTCGGTGAGCATTCCAGCGCCGAGAGCGCTTTGGACGCGCTTCCGGGCCTGACCCCCAAGGTGGTGCTCATGGACATCAACCTGCCCCGGATGAGTGGCATTGAATGTATCCGACGGCTCAAGCCCCAACTTCCCAGCACCCAGTTCATGGTGCTGACGGTTTACGAGGATTCAGATCATATTTTTGAGGCGATGGCGGCAGGAGCGACCGGGTACCTATTGAAGCGGACGTCGCGAGAAGAACTATTGGCCGCCGTGACAGAGATCGCTGCGGGCGGATCTCCGATGACGAGCAACATCGCCCGCAAGGTGGTGCAATCCTTTCAGCCGAGCGCAGTGCAGACGCCGGAGCCGGACATTCTTTCACCCCGGGAGCGGGAGGTCCTCAACTTTCTAGCCAGGGGTTACCTTTACAAGGAAATCGCCGAGGCAATCGGGATCAGCCTGCCCACCGTCAACACCTACGTGCGCCGGATCTACGAGAAGCTGCACGTCCAGTCACGAGCCCAAGCCGTCGCACGGCTGACGCAACAGCCAACCCCGCCTGGAAAGGAGTGAGTGGCTGGGGGGATTGGGCGTGGTATGGAGTCCGGCAAGACTCTCTTACCCTGACCCCTAAATCTCAACGCTAGACCCGAGGTGAGGTTGGCAACCCTCATCGCGGCGGAGAACCCGCGGGGTTCAAAGAGATTAGCCGGGGCGTGGAGAGCAGCGACACCCCCGGTCTGTCGGCCCCCTAATAGACAGCACCCTGAAAGGCGTGCCACCCTTCGGCGAACGGACTGACGAACTGATTAGGTTGTTCGAGGAGGGGTGACGCACGTTTGGGAAGCTGGTGGCATCGCTGCGCGATGCTCCGTATTTTAACAGTTCCGGGGGTGCGAGCACCCCCGGCTAAATCTCTTTGAACCCTGCGGGTTCGGGCCTTGCCGACAAAGTGAGACACGACGGTTTTGCCCAGCTTGTCTAGTCCGCCTTTTTGGAGGTAACGATGAGGTCTACCGCACTCCAAAGTCGCCCTTCCTACGGCTTGATCGCTCGCAGGAAGAGCGGCTCCGCGCCGGGCGGTTGCACCGGTATATCCAACTCCGTCAAGGGTGCGCTGAGGACCAGTTGGCGGAAGAGCGTCCACGGTTCGCCCGACTCCAGCCCTCGGTTTGCCTCGATCCGGACGGTATCCCCGATCCGGCCATGAATGCGGAGCTTTCCGACAATGCCATCCACGCTGAGCACCGGCTGGCTGCCGATAATCACGATCAAACCATTCTCCACACTCGGTGACAGGAGCGGCTCCCCGTTGGACCGCACACCCTGAAGGTTCACTGGGCGAAGGGCGATGCTCGCGGAGCTCGGCCCCGCGAGCGCTTTGAAGTCCAGCCGTGCGATATCCGCATCTCCGCTGAGCACCTGTCCGGCGGCGGCGGCGATTCGGACTTCGTAGTGAGTGGCATCCAAAGGCTGCAGCGAAAGGTTTCCTAACGCTGACGAGAGGGGGACAAGGTTTAGGTCAGTGAGAACTCCAGGCGGTAATTCGAGATAGAACGCCAGTTCCGAGAGATCGATTCCGGACTTCACTCGCAGAGCAATCCCGCCTGCTTCTCCCGTGCGAAGGAACACTTCCCCTAGCTTCAGGCTGAAGTCACCCTGTGTATCTCGAACCGCCACGGCGAACGATCGCTCCACCGCCACAGCCCCATCGGAAACCTGGATGACAATCCGATTCGTTCGGGGGCCGTCCAGCTCGGTCGTTTGCCATCGCAGGGCGCCGGTGAAGGGATCGATCGACATGGTGGTCGGCGCGCCCGCTGCCAAGGCAAAGCGAAGCGACTGGGCAGGGAGATCCGGATCTGAGGCCGCCGGCGTCAAGTCCAGTAGATCGCCTTCGTTCAGCACCACGTCCGACAGAGGTTCCAGGTTGGGGGGGCTGTTTACCTCGCGAATGGTGATCCGGAAGGTTCTAACATCGGACAGCACGGGCGATCCGCTGTCATGAACTCGAACGCTGACCAGTGCCGTTGACGGACCGTTACCTTCGCCCGTTAACCAGCGAAGCTGACCGCTTTCCGAATCGATAACCAGTCCGGCTGGAGCATTCTCGTCGACCGAGAATGTCAGTCGGTCCAGCGGTAGATCGCTGTCCTGGGCCTGAACCTGCAGGCTGAGCAGGCTGCCTTCATTCAGCACCTGATCGGGAATCGCGGCCAGGAGCGGACGAGAGTTGCCCAGTCCGACCGTCGTGAACGTATCGGCGGTTCCGGGCGCTGCCTCGACGTTGTTCGACAGATCGGTAGCCACGGTGTAGAACGCATAGTGATGACCGTTCGTGCCGGGGAAGAGAGCCCCGGTCAGCGGAGTGCGTCGCAACCAGGCTTCGTAGGGGCCTCGATCGACGGCCACAAAGACGTCGTAAAACGCGATCCCACTGCCGCCTGGATTGTCGCCACCGAACCATTGCAACGGAATCTGCGATCGGCTCGTCTCAGGGAGCCGGATCATGCCGCTGGTTGGAGCGGTGGTGTCGGTATCCGCCAGAGAGGCATAGGTCAGGGTGTACCGCAGGGAGCCAGCCAGGGTGACGTGATCGAAGAGATGAACGCTGTGCTCGTAGCGCGGACGGCGTCCGCCCGCAATGAACGTTCGGTCTCGTGTCCAGGCGTTCTCACCCAGCCGCAGATCCGCTCCGCTGGCTCGTTGCACGCGCACCAGCCGATACTGGCCCTGGGAGGGATCGAGGAATCGCAGATAGTTCCAGCCGGTCTGAGTCGCGTTGACCGTCACTTCAACCTGGAGATCTCCCGCGGTGGGCGCGCCGTCGGCGACGGCCGTGCGAATGACCGAGACTGAGTTGGTTGTGCCGTTGCTCAAATACAGCCGATCAGGAAGAAACTCATCGTCCTGAACATCGTTGACCAAATAGTCAGGGTTGCCGTCATCCAGAACCGTGGGGCCTTCGGCCCGCACGATGTGAGTGAGCTCGTGGATGGACACGGCTTCGATGGTCGATAGCTCGGGCAGGCCCTTAAGCGGCCCGATGTTCTCAAACGTTGCTGAGTAGCCGATGAACTGACCCTGCAAGGACGAGGTAAAGAGCCATCGTCCTGACTTGATCTGCTGGGGAGCAATCTCACCGAACTCGACGGTGAGCGATGGGCTGACCGGCTCTCCGGCCACTTCCGAGGCAATCAGGTCAAAGTCGATCAAGAGTCCCTTCTCGTTCTCGATGATCTCCGGTCGTCCGGAGATGATCTTCACTCCCTGAGCCGGGCCGAAGCCCACGTTTTTCGCCATCACGGCCAGGGAATACGGAATCGCCGGTTCGATGGCATCGGTGAACGGATCATCGCTGAGCACATCCCGCTCGTGGAAGTAGGTCAGCTCCAATCGGGGCGTGGGATGGACGGTGATCGGGGCCGGGCTGAGCGGAACGCGGACGGTTCGCCCTTCCTGCAGGTAGGAGAAATAGCCCCCAATGTAGTAGACGACGGGGTTGGGCGAGGGGACGGCGTTGTGGCCTGGTACCAGGAGCCACCGAGCGGATCCGATGGTTTGAGACGGCACGATGCCACTGCCATCGACGGCGTTGAGGCCCGTGAGTTCAGGCGTCAGGATGCCGAACAGGGAAGTGGCCACCTCACCCGTTTGCGCCAGGACCTGCAGTTCCACCTTGAGGCCGGTCAGGGGTTCGGGGGAGTTGTTCTCCAACTCCAGGCTCGCCTGAAAAGCCTCGCGGGTCGTCACCGCGTCCTGGGTCAGCCGCAACCGCACTCGAGCGCATACCCCTCCGGAGCCTTCCTCCAGGTTCTGGATGAGGTTCTGAATGGCGACCCGGAAGCCGCCGGTGAGATCGGCTCCGTGACCGGCCGCCTGGAGTTCGTCGATGGCTTGAGCGGCGAGTGCGAACTTGGCGGCCAGCACATCCGCTGCCAGAAAGTCGGGATTCTCTCCGGCAGGCAGTGCCGCGAGCGTGGCGATTCCCCGACGATTGTAGTCCACGGTTCGATTCCATCGATCCAGGAATTGTTCAATGGTCGACTGCTGGAGCAGTTCCGGACGCGAACCGGATAGTAGGGCCGCACGCTCGGCCGGTGTAAGCCGCTGACCATCGGGGCTGTCGGCCCGGCTTGCTGCCGCGAGTTGGTTGGCGAACGCGATAAAGTTCGTTCCCAGTTGCGGATGAATCCAGGCAGGATCACCGAAGAGCGCCCCATAAGCATTCAGGATGGCCCGTAGCCGAGCGGTTTCCACCGCGACGGCCGCCTGTCCGGGAAAGAAGGTTGGATCCGTGCCGGCCAGAGAGGCACCGGCGGGTGCGACGCCAGCTGTCGGTTTGCAGGCATTGGCGATGCCATCACCCAAACCGGCCAGCCCGGCGATGAGTCCAGCTACGCCGAGGGGCACGGCCAGCTCACTCGCTCCGACTGCGACGGCCACCACCGCACCGCAACTGATGCCCGCGCTGATGCAATCGATCAGCACCGACTGCGTGCTGCAGGTTCCATTCGTCGAACAGGTAGCGACATCTTGGTAACACTTGGCACCATCTTTGAGACAGATCAGCGGCGGGCCGGCGGCGGGTGAAACCACCGGAATCAGCCCCGAGATGCCGTAATCGAGCAAGGCTCCCGCCACATTGTTGGCGCAGGGGTCGCAGGGCACCGGCATGCACTGACAGATCGGAGGACTGAACGCACCGCTGCCGGCGCTGTCTCCTCCGAAGAAGGGCGGCAGGTAGCGTCCTCCATCCCCGACGCAGGCTCCGGGGATCACCAGGGGTATGCAGTAATTGTTGGTCACCTTGCCGCAGACCAAGGTCCAACAGGCTTGACCGCCGAGCCCACAGTCTCCCCCGGACGATCCGTCGGCCAGGCTGGGCAGTGGCGCAGGCGCGGAGAGTCTTTCAATCACCAGCGGAACGGACACGCTCGAACGGGCTTCGAGGGCGCCCAGTTGCGTCTGCAGCGGAGTGAATTTCCATCGCGAGTTGCTCGTGAAATTCAACTTCATGTCCTGAGCGGCCACCAATCCGTGATTGGTGATGAGCAGCTCGATCTCGGTTCGGTCGCTTTGAATATCTTGAAGATCAATCAGATTTGGCTCGAGTGTGATGACCGGTAGCGGGACGACGGTTTCGAAGATGGTCTCGAGGGTAATGCGGGTTCGATCCTCGATCGTGGTGGGGCGCACCGTGAATTCGTAACGCACCGTCTCATAGGTCAGGAAGGGTTGGATTGAGTTTTCCTGGCCGGCAACCAAGAGGGTCGTTCCCCGATACGTGCTGTGCTTCGAAGCGGTGACCTCGACATCGTAATAGCCCTCGCGGAGGCCTTGGAACTGGGCGCGGCCCTGGGCATCGGTGACCTGGTTGGTCACGACGGTAAGGCTGCCCTGCTGACGCAGGATCACGTTCGCTCCCGACACTTTCGGTGACCCATCGGCGTAGTAGGTGAGTTCATCGACCACCTCGACGGTTAGGCTTCCCAGAAGATCGGATGTCGCGGTGAATCGATAGGGGAGAGTTGTGGAAGTTGTCCCGTCGGTGAGAATCAGCGTTCCCTGATGGTCGCCCAGGGGCAGGGAGGCGTCCGGTTGGAGGAGGAGCCCGACCGCGGCCGAACCTCCCGCGGGAATGGAAGCCAAGGGCAGACGATTGGCAACGCTCATCCATCCCACGGATGGCAACAAGATCTGGACCGGACCACTGGCATTGGCTCCGGTGTTTCGAACGTCGAACTCGATCACCCTCTGTTGGCCACGCAGCATGCTCCCATTGAGGGGGGAAGGCACAGCCACAAGCTTGGACGCCAGCGGACTGACCTCGATGAGCAAGGTCGTTTCGGCGATGGCACCCTCCGCCGTCCGGATTCGGAGCGTGGTGCGGGCCGCATATCCCACCGGCGAGGTCGAGCGCACCTCTAGGGGTACCGTGATTTCTTGGTCACCAGCCAAGCTCGACGGAGGTCGCACGGTGACTGTTAGAGGGGCGTCTTCAGGAAGCCCCAGGAGTTCGGCCTTAAGCCCTTGCAGGGTCTCTTGGCTGCGATTCTTGAGCTTGAGATCGAAGGTTTGGCTGCCGTTCGCGGGGAGCGCGATGGTCGTTTCCCTCGGATTGAGGGATATTCCCAACAGCTTGAACTGATCCTGAGCGGGAACATCGGCCAAACCGGGATGGCCAGCGCCCACGGTGTAGTTTCCCGCCTCTCCCAGAAGCGGCCGAAATAGGGTGACGAACTGTCCGGCGGAATCGGTCGTCACGGACAATCGGCGGGTTGTGGCTCGCACTTGGATGTGCAGGGTCACCGGGACGTTCACCGCTGGTGATCCGTCCGGCTTGGTGGCGCTGCCGCGCAGCGGCAGGACGGTCCCACTCAGTCCGATTTCGAGATCACTCGAGACCACGGCATTGTATTCGGGTCCAATCGTGATCGGCCCCAGCCGCTGGAGGTTGTTCTCCTCGTTCGATTCCTGCACCGCCTCGGTCGCATCGACCCGGGCAAACAGATAGTAGGTGCCGGGTGCGGTGGGCCAAGTGAACCGCGTGTTACGACTGATGAGTTGTCCTGGGCTCAGCGGTCCATTGGAAGGAAAGAGGCCCAGCAGCGTATCGTCGGGATCGAGGACGGCGTCGGTCGAGAGCCAGACCCGCTGTTCCCACTTTCCTGCGAGGGTGGTGCTGCCGACATTTTTCTCCTCGCTGACCACATTGAAGGAGGCTCCACTGGATCCCGTGAGCGGAGCGCTGAATTTGGAGAACGTCAGATCACCGGCGGCGACGACGCCGACGGAGAAGGAAGCCAAGGTTGACTGGCCCAGCGCGTCGCGAACTCGGATCGTGAAGGCATTGTCGCCGAACACTCCGATAGGAACGAGCCAGCGGACTTTTCCCGAGGTGGGATGGACGGTTGCGCCGCTGGGCCCCGTCACCAGCTCAAATCGGAGCGGGTATCCCTGGGGGCTGGAGGCGGAGGCTATGACTGTGAGGTCCAGGCTGGATCCTTCATTGAGCACCCGATTCGCGATCGTGGGAACCAGCGGCGCTTGCAGCGGCCAGACCACAAACGAATAGGTATCGGTCGTGTCGAGAACTCCGTAGACCGTGAGGGTGTAGATCCCGGTTGCCGGGAGGGTAACCTTGCCGATATCGCCTCCCGAGTTGCATTGATCGATAGCCGCGAATAGGTCATCGAAAACTCGGATTCCCTGAGGATTCCGCAGTTGCCAGCGCAGGCCGGAAGAACAGCCTAACCCGGTTAACTCGTCAAAAAAGAACGATTGGCCCGCGGTTGCGGTGAAGGTGTAGGTGTCGGTGGCTCCGGGGGATTCAATGTTGCCGGCACCGGCTGTGGGAGATCCGTTGGTCACGGCTTGACCCAGGTTCAGCGCGAACTGCTGCGGAACCACGGGCACGATTCGGAAGGCATACGGTGTCGTGAAATCCAGGACTCCATAGACGGTGACGGTGTAGCTGCCGGCATTGGTAAGCGTGACAAGGCCGACGTCGGAACCCGAGTTGCACTGGTCCACCGCTGCGAAGATTTGGTCGAACACCTGAACGCCCTGTGGGTTGACCACACGCCAACGCAGTTGCGGGTTGCAACCTAAACCAGTTTGTTCATCGAAGTAAACCATCTGACCCGCGGTTGCCGTGAAGGTGTAGGAATCAGTTGCTCCGGGGGATTCGATGTTGCCGGCGCCGACGGCGGGAAACCCGTTGGTCACGGTTTGACCGAGGTTGAGTGCGAACTGCTGGGGAACCACGGGCACGATCTGGAAAGCATACGGTGTCGTGAAGTCCAGGACCCCGTAGACAGTGAGGGAATAGGTGCCGGCATTCGTGAGCGTGACGATGCCGACATCGGGCCCCGATCCACACTGATCGAAAGCCGCGAAGACCTGGTCGAACACCTGGCCACCTTGCGGGTTGACCAGGCGCCAACGCAGGAATGGGTTGCAGCCGAACCCGGTCATTTCATCGAAGTAGACAGTCTGACCGGCGGTTGCGGTGAAGGTGTAGGTGTCGGTGGCTCCTGGAGATTCGATGTTGCCGGCGCCGGCGGCGGGAACCCCGTTGGTCACGGTTTGACCGAGGTTGAGTGCGAACTGCTGGGGAACCACGGGCACGATCTGGAAAGCATACGGTGTCGTGAAGTCCAGGATCCCGTAGACAGTGAGTGAATAGGTGCCGGCGTTCGTGAGCGTGACGATGCCGACGTCGGGCCCCGATCCACACTGATCGACGGCCGCGAAGACCTGGTCGAACACCTGCCCGCCT
>JAEUHE010000229.1 GCA_016793885.1 Verrucomicrobiales bacterium | reverse complement strand
GTCGCAACCCGCGTTGGGGTTGTGAGAAAACAACGACTAACCCAGGGTAGGCGCTCCCGCTTCGCGCCAACCCTGGGCTTTGAGGCGGAATCCCTGTGGGATTCTAACATCTGGTCGAAGAACTTGTGGGTAATACTCAGGTCGTGCCACCGCGGTCCAAAGTGAGAAGCTCTTGACCCTCGTCCCCCCGCTCGCGTTTCGGATGCCGGTCTCCTAGACCTTGCTCTTTAATCCGCGCTGACTAAGCTGCTGTCAATGGCCGACGATCGCAGAACAGATCCCGCTGGTGCCAACGGCAACCAAGCATCCGCCGCCGTCCTTGAGCAGGCCAACGCGGATCCCTTGAGCCAAGCCTCCACGTCACTGCGACATCGTTTTGTGCTGTTCTGGACGGTCGTGGTCGAGGGTTTCATCGCCAATCGATGCCCCGTCCGCGCCTCCGCACTGGCCTACTCCAATCTCCTCGCGCTAGTTCCCGTCTTCGCGGTGGTGATCAGCGTGACCAGCGGCCTCATGAAGCAGGAAGGCGAGGAACGAATCTCGGCCTTCATCCAACAGTTCATCTCAACCATCACTCCCGAAACCAAAACCGCCTTTGGACAATTGGCGACCGACCCCAAGATCGCCGCCGCCAGCAAGGAGATTGCGGTCAAGATTCAGGAGTTTGTGCGCAACACCCGGAGCGGGGCGCTGGGTGCCACCGGCGTGGTGGCGCTCCTGGCCGTCGGAATCGGCATGCTCGTGCGCATCGAAAATACATTCAATGACATCTGGGGAGTCACCCAAGGCCGCTCGTGGATGTCTCGGATCGTTCACTACTGGGCAGCCCTCACGCTGGGTCCGATCTTGCTGGTCGCTGCCATCGCGCTCACCGGCAGCCCCTATCTCCAAACCACCAAGGATGTTCTGGCCAATCTGCCCTTAGGCATGGGAGATGTTGTCACCTTTTGCTTTCGGTTCCTTCCCTTTTTGATCCTCACGGGCGCTTTCACGGCCTTCTATCAGGTGATGCCGCACACGCGCATCGACTGGCAAGCGTCGCTCGTCGGAGGCCTCGTGGGCGGCACTCTCTGGCAGCTCAACAATCTGCTCAGTGTCTTCTACGCCTCGCGTGTCGTGAGCAACAGTTACGTGTATGGGAGCCTCGGATTGGTTCCGTTGGTCATGATCGGCCTTTACCTCAGCTGGATGATTCTCCTCTTTGGCGCGCAGGTCGCGTATGTGTTTCAAAACCGCCGAGTGTACTACCAGGAAAAGCAGCTCCAGGATTTCAATCCCGCCGGACGCGAATTTGTCGCGCTGCGCCTCATGATCCTCGCCGCGCGAGCCTTCCAAAAAGGCGGCATCTCCCCACCTACGGCGCAGATGGCCGAAGATCTCGGTGTCCCAACTCGGCTGGCCACCCAAATCGTGGAGCAGCTGGTGGAAGGACGCATGCTCGCCCAGGTCAATCAGGAGCAGACCGGCTATGTCCCAGCCCGCCCACTCAATGACATCACGTGTTTCGATATCCTTCAGGCGCTCCGAATCGGAACCGGCGAGGATCCCCTCAAAGAGGCTGAGACGCTCGCAAGTGCAAAACTGCTTCGAGAAGAGCTGCTCAAAGTTCGCGGCGCCGAACTCCAGGTAGCCGGGAGGATGACTCTCGAACAGATGGCTAAACTTCCGGACTAGCAGCCTGTCGCGACGTTTCCGAAGAGAAAACTCTGAACAATCGGGGCCCACAGCCCCGACTCGGAGTCGGGGTGAGGACAAGTCCGACGGCCTGGGCTAAATCACCCACTCCGTCACCACGCCGCGCAGGTCCATCTCAAATTCGATGTCCTGCACCGGAGGACGCGTCCAGTGCCACACAATTCCGCGCTGGAGCGCGAGCCCCAGCTTTTGAACGAGCAACGCTCGGAGCTGGGTGTCCAGAGGATGGACCGTGTAGATGTTGACCGCAGTTATTTGATCCCATTCGGCTCCCAAACCATGCAACCGCTCATCCATGACCTCCAATACATACCGGGCTTTTTCGTGCATGGCCTCCGCCGAAACCTCGCCGCAGCGAATGATCCCACGCGCATCCAGCGTGCCTTCGCGCAGTTCCCCCGCTCCCGCGACCACAAAGGTCCGCTGGCTCAAACCAGCTTGAGGACGAACGAAAGAGAATCCATGGAGCGACGGAGTTTCCGGGAGGTCGTAAACCGGAGCCACATTCGTTCGAGCCAGTGGATTCAGCTGGTCCACCTTCAACCCCCAGGCGTCCAGCACCGCGCAATAGCCTCGGTTGAAGTCGATGAATCCCGCCATGGTAAATGGAGCAGGAGAGCGCAGCTCCATGGCGCAAAGCGCAGTGCGCGGGAGTTTCTGGTCCGCCAAGAACCGATCCACCCGCTCAAAACCTTCCCGCCACGGTAGACGCCGCCGAAGCGTTACGTGGACGATCTCCTGACCGGGGGTGGCAACAACACCGCAGGAATAAGGGTCGATCCCCGTCAGAAACTGGTAGTGGCCTTCCCGATGAGTAATCAGCTTGGACATCAGTTCAACAAATCCGTATGCGAGCGGACCCGATCCTCCATCAGCTTGATGATGGGGATCGCCCGGGTGACGGCCGTTTTCTCAGTCTCACCGGGAAAGCTCTTCATCACCAGCATCACAGCCGCCACCGTGTCCCCATTGGCGTCATGCATGGGCATCGTCATCGTCACAGTTCGATCGATCTTGGAGTGGTATACCTTGCTCCGCTCCAGAACGTCCTGCTCCACCTTGCCTCCCAATGCTCCCAGGTCCTCCGGGTTTGAGGCAGCCACGACCTTGATGGTTGGATCATTCGTGCCGGTGGAAAAGATCTTCATCTTTTCCACACGGGTGTACTTGGCCATGGCATCGCGCAGGAGCGCCTGAGCAAGGATCTCGAGCGGGGTGTAGTTCAGATGCAGATTGGCAAAGTGACTCAGCGAATCCGATTTGGTCCAAAACCCAATCTTACCCCGCGTGAAGGACTTGTCCGTCAGCTCTGGAATCGCTTCCTTCCCGTTGAAGCCGACCCGGATCTTGTTGCCACGACATTCGATCTTCAGTTCATGCCACACCCCGCGCGGAATCTCGATTCGGCTCCCAATCGGCGCACTGCGAACACCGCCCACGACTTTGAAAAAATAGAGGCTCCCACCCAGGGCACTGGCTCGGACATAATAGTAGTTCTTTTCGTCCTGCACGCGAAAGGCGAGCCCCGCCATCTGCTCCTTCTCTCCTTCCAGCATCTTGATCTGGACCGTGGCGGTGAAGTCGCCATAGATCTCGCCGTCGTAGAGAAGCATCGGAAAACGTTCGTCGACCGGATCGCGGGAAAGCTGGGCCAGCGCCCGGCGATTCGCCTTCCGCGAGGATTGCCCGGTTAAACTCGGCAGAGCGGAGGGCACCTCCGCCTCGATCACCCGCCAATCCCCTGCGGCCCCCGAACCTCCCAACACCGCCCGGAACCCGGCAGGCGGCTCATTGATGGGAATGCCGGTGAAATCGATGGTACGCTCGGCCGACGACAGCACCATGGCCCCGGCCAACCAGCCCATCGCAACCCAGATTGAACGTTTATAGACTGACATCGCAGTGAACCTAGCAGCCTGAGCTCATTTGAAAAGACGGATATCCGTCAGGAAACGGGGTACACCCAGGAACCGCGGTAGGGCCGGCTCAGCAACTTGCTGGCTTCGGGATCCCCCACAATCTGCTCCTTACCGCCATCCCATTCGAGGCTGCGACCGGTGCGCCAGGAAATCATCCCCAACAAGGGAAGCACCGAGGCGCGGTGAGCCACCTCTATCCGAGCCACCGCCTGACTCCCCTGCTCGATCGCGCCCAAGAAGTCGGACCAGAGCAGCTTCAGGTTGTGACCGTCGGGCTCCTGAAGTTCGGAGTCCTGATGCACCGGCGGCTGCTTGGAATCCGATGGATAAAAGGTCCACCCATCACGCCAGCCCACATGGAGCGTTCCCTTCGTGCCGTAGTAATACGCTCCAATCCGGTGCTTTTCCGCATGGTTATCGGCGAATCTCCGATGCTCCCACACGCAGGTGAAGGACTCGAAATCGTAGACCGCCACCTGATGATCGGGCGTGTCTGAGGTTTGCTCCCGCTCGTTGAGAACCGCCCGTCCCGCCACCGGCCGTCCCCCCGATGAGAACACCCGCCTGGGATACTTTTCTTCGCTCCACCACAAGACCTGATCCAGCCAATGCACCCCCCAATCCCCGAGCTGGCCATTGGCGTAGTCGAGGAAGTTGCGCCAGCCTCCGGGATGCAGCTTTTGGTTGAAGGGACGGAGCGGCGCAGGTCCGCACCACATCTCCCAGTCCAGGCCCTGCGGCGCAGCCCGATTGGGCGTCGGACGCTCGGGTCCGCCGCCCCCATGGGCAAAGATGCGAACCATGCCCACGTCGCCCACCGCGCCCGACTTCAGGAACTTCATGCCGCTCACATGATGCGGCCCAATTCGGCGATGCAGGCCCACTTGCACGACGCGCCCGCTGCCCTGAGCCGCGCGCACCATGGCGCGGCTCTCGTTGACAGTATGGCCGGTGGGTTTCTCGACAAAGACATGCGCCCCCGCGGAAAGCGCGGCAATGGTTTGCAACGCGTGCCAATGATCGGGCGTGGCAATGATGACGATCTCAGGCTTCTCCTTCTCCAACAGCTCTCGGTAGTCGTTGTAGGTCTTGGCCTGGTCACCATTGAGATCGGTTACCTGCTCCGCCGCCACCTCGCGCGCCGCGGAGTCGACGTCGCACAACCCCACCACCTTGACCCGACCACTGGCGATGGCCTCGCGGAGAATGTTTTTGCCCCACCACCCGCAGCCGATGAGGGCCGTTCGGTAACGCCTAGCCGTGTCGGCTGCCCGAATGAAAGGCGCCGCAGCGAGGAACGAGCCCGCCAGCGCCGAGTTCCTGAGAAAGATCCGCCGGGGAGACTTGGCAACGGTTTTCATGATGAGCCTCGATGGGATGTACGGAACCTCACTCAATCTCTTTTCAGACGCAGGTCAAGGCACACCACCTCGCCCCGGGAGTTGCGACAAAGGACATAACCATTGGCGAGCACGGGAGCCGTCCAAGTCTTGCCGCCGAGAACCTGCGCACGTGAGATGGGCTTAAAGCCTTCAGGACTCGCGGGAGCCACAACCAGCTCGCCGGTACCGCCCAAAGCGAGGAGCTTGCCGTCAGCGACAATCACGCCCCCGGAACCAAAGCCCGGAGAAGACCATCGCTCCGCTCCTGTATTCCATTCCAGGCATTTCAGCGACGCCTTCTCCGTCGTGTCCCCATCCACTCCGTAAAGATGTCCCTGATAAAGGACCGCCGCGTTCATCTGAGTCCGCAGGGCTTTGGACTTCCAAACCTGCTCAGGCTCAGCGGCGCCCACAGGCAGCTTAAAGGAGCCGGATCCCTTGCCGTATCCCGATGACACGTAAATCCGATCGCCCTGAACGATGGGATCAGCGGCATTGACGCCATACTGCGTTACCCAGCGAAGACTCCACAGGCGTTTGCCACTGCGCGGATCCACTGCCGAATAGGACTGTCCAGAGCTGAACAGCAATGCAGTCTCGGTCCCAAGCTGGAAAGGTAGAGGTGTCGAGTAACCTGCGCTTTCGGCGGGCGATCTCCAGCGGAAGGCACCCGTGGCCGCATCCAGGGCCATCCCGAACTCCCCCACATTCAAGAACAAGGCGTCCCCCCATACCAGGGGCGCCCCGCCAAAACCCCAATCAGGAGAAGGAATATCGGTCTCCTTCTGCACGTTCTTCGACCACACCACCTTTCCATCGGCCAGCTGGAAGCAGAACAAATCCCCCCAGCGGCTCAGAGCATACACACGATCACCGGCGATGGTGGGGGTTCCAGTGGTGCCTCCATCGAAATACTTGTCGCCCAGCTCCGCCGCATAGGAATGCTTCCACAGCACCCGGCCGGACGCGACGTCGAAGCAAAACACCGTATCCTGGCCCTTCGCATGCCCCAAGGTGACCGCCCGACCACCAGCAACCACGAACGAGGAGTATCCCAACCCCACGGTTGCCTTCCAGGCCACCTTGGGTCCCTCATCCGGCCATTTGCTGGTCCAATCCTTCTCGGCCGTAACCCCAGTGCGCTGGGGCCCACGCCACTGGGGCCAATCGGCAGCCGAAGTCAAGAGGGGCAAGAACAGGCCCAAGGTGAGAGATAAAGCGCGCATAATGTTGGGTTATATCGGATCACAGACGTAGCCGTGCCTCAGCTATTCAACCCGAGACCAGGAGGTATGGCAAGGGGGGGAGGTCTTGGATTTCACCCACTTCTCCCCACGCTGCCGTGGTATGGGTATGATTCCTTCGGAGTGGAGCTCCATGCCAAGTAGGGAGTTCCGCCTAAAACACGATCGCCTTGTCTTACATGGGATCAACAGCAGCCTGACCCGGATCCGATCACGCCCCTCCACGCCCCCCCACCCTACGCCTTGACCGATTAGGGTTCCGTGTTAAAGTGACGATCCTGGACGGGTTCGCTCGTAAGGTTAAAAAGCCGAGTTCCACACCGCGCTGTCGTATGAAACTGTCTCCTGGATACCGTAATTGGGCTGTCCGAACGACCCTCCTGATAAGCCTTTGGCTAGCAACTCCAGCCCAGGCCCAGCTCCCCCCACAGCGAAGCTCGCGGATCACCGGAACTTCCACCGCTGGGCTCTGCTACCCCACCAACAACTCGATCCCGGTTGAGATGACTGCCGAGGCGTGGGTCTACCGCGAGGATGACACGCGCTGCGAAACCATCGTGGGACAGGACTTCACGCGCTCCTTCTGGCTAGGACTCTGCAGTGGGAAACTGCGGTTCTATCGGAGTGGCGGGGCAGCGGCGGACGCGGACCGAGGAATTCCTGAAAAGCGCTGGACCCATGTTGCTGCCTCCTATCGAAGTCAGGGCGCGGACCGCACGGTCTCCTTCTTCATTGATGGTGTGCCCGCCGGGGTCAAGTCGCTGAGCAATACCGGCGGAAACCACGCCCTGCCTATCTACGTCGGACGCGACCAAGGCAATGTGCTCGGGCTCGGGGCCACCTATCCCTTCCTGGGAGGCTTGGATGAAGTCCGGGTCTGGGCGGGCGCTCGCACCCTGAGCCAAATTCAATCCAATCGCTTTAGTGAAGTGACGAGCGACCCTGACCTGCGATTTCGATTCTCGGGCGAGGGACCTGTTGAGACGGTAAGCGGAGAAATCCCGAGCGTCTCCATCGGCGTAACGCCGCAGACCTGGGGAATTGTCCCGAGAGATTTGATCATCCCGACCACGACCTTTTCCCCCACCTTGGACGGGGAGGTAGGCGAGGCGACCGAATACGCTGGGGCCGAACAGGTGGTTTACCGCGAGCTGACACCCACGGGCGAGATCGACACCCGGGCCTATTTGGTAGCCAGCCTCAATCCGACCCAGAGCCGAATCACCGCCTTGTGGGTAGGCATCGCCAGCCCGGGGGAGGCCGGAAGCGCCGATGCGATGGCAGGTGGCTCCATCCGCCTCTGGACCGACGCCAATAACTCCGGCGGCGGGTCGCTGGGCTATCGGGATTTCTTACTGAACTATTCCCACTTTGCAGATCCACCAACCGCCACCGTTTTTGAGACCACCCTGCTCGGAACATTGGCTCCTTCCCCGCTCGCTACGTCTGAATACTTCCGTCCGAGCGGTGCTTTCTGCCAAGGGGAGTTCGCGCCCGCCTGCGCCGAGTTTGCAATCCCCTGGAACAGCCGCGCCCTGGGAGAATCGAATCAGTTTGGGTTCATGCTCCAGTTTCTCCAGCCCAGCAAGCTGCCTGCAGTCATCCCTCCGGTCGACTGGCGAAGCCCGCTGGATGCCAGTCCAACCGCACCTCGGACTTGGGCAAGAGCCCGCATTGGTTCCCAGGTCAACACCCCCTCCTCGTTCGTAACGATCTCCTTGGAGGCCGAAAACTTTCGAGCGCAATCCACCTTGGATCGTCTGATTCCCCTCACGGTCTCGGTGTCGGATCGACGGGACTCTCGGGAGCTTCTCCAGCTCCAGACAAGCAGCCTCGGGATCTCCAGCTTTCAATTCAGAGTCCCCCGGGGCGCGATGCTTCGCTTTCAGATCGAGCGCCAGACAGAATGGGAATACCGCAACGCGGTTCACGCAAACACCACCGCTGGCGTCCCCGCCACGGTCCTAGGCCAGACCGAAGTGGATTTTCCGGCCTGCGACACCTCCGAATGCCACCTACGCCTGACCCGATTCCTGGTAGGACGTCCTCCCGGCCCAAGCGACTTCGATGAATCTGCCTCCATTGGATACCAAGTGCGCTATGTCCTCCGAGACGGACCTCCTCCCCTCGTGATCGCGGGCACCGGGCCCGTGCTGGAGGGCACCAACCTTCACAACCGAATGTCGGTGTGGGCGAATCCAGGAAACTCCACCATTGTGCCGACCGGAGAGATGGCCGAGCCGCCAGCCGGACAAGGTTACGTTCCACTGATCATCGCATCGATCGGATCCGACGGACGTACTTTGAACCTAGAGCCTTCGACCCAGCTTCGCGGCAACTCGGCGGACATCTGGGTTCGCGACAATTGGACTCGAACGGGAATGGGTCGCCGCTGGCACTACGCTGGACGAGCCACCCCGACGCCCGCCCCCTATCACCAACTCCACACCTTCGCATTCGAAAACGTCGGCGACGGTCATGACATCGACGACTATCGGGCCGCCTTCCCGGGCCTCGTCTGCGACCCCTTCAAGATGGTCGGATTCTGGGCGTGGTTCCCCATTTACTTACTCGCTCTGAACGATGGGGGTGAATGCGTGGGCTTGTGCACCACCAGTGATCAGCTGGCGCGCGGACGCCTCAATGCAGGATCGCTTCTGCCCGGCGTACACTATGCCGCGGGGTTCCCGGTGAGTCCGCTCAAGCCCGCACGATTCAATGTCGATTTTGAAAGAGCCTGCGCTCCGCTCCCCATCAATCTTTGGGGCCAGATTCGCGCTAACCATGGAGCCCAGCTCTCCTCGCAGTTCATCATGGAGTCACTCGCCCAGCTCCGCTTTGATCCGATCCGCACCGTGATGCGCGAGCAGGTGGCCAAGTTGGAACGGCGGCCCAAAGGCTGGCTGATGTGCATCCGTTACTCACCTACCGCTTCAGGTCATGCCCTGGTGCCGTTGGCAGTGAGGCCCGTCGGAGCGTTTCCAAATCTACGCGAAGTCGAAGTGTACGATCCCAATCATCCCGGAGAGGTGCGGGTGATCCAAATCGATATCGACTCCGACAACTTCAGCTATGATGGATTCGCGCGCCCCTGGAGAGGTCGCTTGGTGGTGCTTCACGACATCGCGGAGTTCTGGGAGCGACAAGGACGCGATCTGATCAGCGTTGATACGCTAGGCACCGCCGTTGACCGCCTGGGAGCTCGGGGCCTCTTCGATTTGATTCAAATGATGGTCAGCGGATCCGCCCTGCCTCTGGTCACACAACCCGATGGCAACCAGGTCGGGTGGCAGGACGACGGCAGCCTCATCGAAACCATTACGAACGGCGTTACCATGCCCATTTTCAGCCATCGCGATGACAACACCCTGCCTTTCGGCCGATCTCCCGCGAACCTGATCTTCAAGCCCATGCCCGGCGGGTTCACCTCGAAGCTCCAGATCAAGGGATCCAAATTCGCGGTTAACCTCGTAAATGCCGGAAACATGTTCCAGCTCTTTGGAGACGAAAAGACCGCCGGCGATGAGGATAGCTTTGATGCGACCCTTCTGAACGGCAAGGTCCACGGGTTTCGTTACAAACCCCAACGCGCCTCCGGCAACATTCTGCCGCGGATAGCGCTCGCCAAAGACGGCACGAATTACACGGCTCTGTTCAGCTGGAGAGGCTTGCAGCTCCCCGGTGGGGGAGCGGCGCAGTTCCGCGCCCTGCCCGATATCGACAGCGTCGAGCTAGTCAACGAGACGGGCCGAAGCTTGTCGCCCCAGCTGGAAGTGTCTGGCCTGGACGCCCTGCCGATGTACCGCACCAACCTGTTTGCGTCGCCTCGAATCCCATCGGGAGCCACCCAGCGGCTACGGGTTGTCGGGCCTGACCGGCAAACCTTGGAAAGCCAGCTGGATCTAAACGGAGACGGGCTTTTTGACATTCGTACCCATGTTGGGACGGGGAACGATGGCGGCCTGGAACTCCCCGCGCTGCTCAGCGAGTTCAAGGGAGGGAAACTCAATCTCTCGTGGCCGCTGAGAGCGGAAGCTTGGTATCTGGAAACAGTAGATTCCTTGAAAACAGGCGACGCCTGGAGTCCTGTGGTGGCTTCACCAACGCTGCTTGGGGGACGTCAGATTGTGACTGTCCCTGCACCGGATGGAAACCGGTTCTTCCGCCTACGAAAGCTCGGGACGGAGTAGCCGGCCGCAGCGCACCGACAGACCACCCCGATCAAAGCTGCTTGATGGCTCCGTCGAGGATGGAGTAGAGCGAGTTCATCGTCGCCTCGGTCTCATCTCCCATGTTGGAGAGTCGGAACGTGGTGCCCTTGATCTTGCCATATCCGCCATCGATCAGGATCCCCTGGTCTTTGACGAGTTTCTGCAACTTGGCGACATCGACCGCACGTCCGCCGGGCTTGGCGCCGTTGTTGACACAGGTGAGCGTCTGGGATTCGAAACCGGGCTCCGGGAACAGATTGAAACCGTTCCGCGCCGCCCAATCACGGGTCATCTGAGCGAGCTTCGCATGACGCGCATAGCGCGCTTCCAGACCTTCGGCGAAGATATCCTCCAGCTTCGACGCCAGAGCGTACACATGACTGATGCTCGGAGTGCTGGGGGTCATGCTCTCAGCGGCGTTTTTCTGGAACTCTACAAAGTCGAAGTAGTAGCCACGATCCTTCACAGTGGCCGCCTTGGCCAGCGCGGCCTTGGAGGCCGTGAAGACCGTAAGTCCGGGAGGAAGTGCGAACGCCTTCTGGGTTCCGGCGAGCAGGACGTCGATTCCCAACTCGTCAAAGTTCAGCGGAACGGCGGTCATCGAGCTGACGGCATCCACGATGAACATCACATCGGGGAACTTCTTCTTGAGTGCGGCGATCTCCGCCAGCGGACTCATGGTGCCGGTGGAGGTCTCGTTGTGAATCAAGGTCAGCGCATCGAACTGCCCCGTGGCGAGCTTCGCCTCCACATCCGCTCCGCGGATCGGGGAACCCCACGGAACCTGCAGGCCCTCCGCCTCCTTGCCGCAGCGCTTCGACACATCCAGCCACTTGTCGGAGAATGCGCCGCACATGCAATTCAGAACCTTCTTGGTCACCAAATTCCGCAGCGCGCCTTCCATCACCCCCCAGGCCGACGAGGTGGAGAGATAAACCAGCTGTCCGGTGCCCAGCAGAGTCTGGAGCTGCGGCTGCATCCGGGCATAGAGATCCTTAAATCCCTGACCGCGATGTCCGATCATCGGCGAACAAAACGCACGGAACGTCTTCTCGCTTACCTCAACCGGACCCGGGATATGCAGCTTCACATGTTTCATATAGGGGGCAGAATCTCCCAGAGCAGCCCGCGCCAAGCAAGCGGAGTTTTGAGGCAGTCGACGGGTTGATGTAACGGATTAGGGAATGTCCAGCCAGGCCTCTCCGTTTCACGGATCCGGCGCATGGAGTTCCATGACTTCTTTTCATCCGTATGTGTGTATGTGCGGAATGGTAATCCGGAGGCACCTGGCCTGCGAGATAGGAGCCTGGAGCGGAAATCCGACTACTGCCGCTCGTATTCCCCTTTGTTCACTCGCTTCAGCACGGTGAACCCCGCTTTCTTGGCGTCGGAGACCGACAGAGGCTTGGTGATGGAGGGCGTGTTGAAGTTGGACAAAATCTTTCGCACCGGCCGCTTGCAGGCCGGACACTTCGTCAACTCGGGGGCGCTCAGGGGGCGACGCAGAGTGAACTTGCCACTGCACGCGAGGCAGGTGCCCTCACAAAGCTCATATTCGTAAAGCGGCATAATTGATTATTGAGCCCACTACGCTCCCCTCTAACGTATCGCCTTCCGAAGTTCCTGCAAGCGCCGAACCATCTCGAGAAAATCCTCCGGCAGAGGGGCCTTCAACGACAACAGTTTCTTCTGACGCGGGTGCAAAAATTCCAGATGATAGGCATGTAGCATCTGGCGCGGAATCTCCCTTCCCAAACGTTCCTTCAAACGCGCATTCTGTCGTTTGGCGTAAACGGCATCCCCGGCCAAGGGATATCCGATATGCTGAAAGTGAACGCGAATCTGGTGGGTCCGCCCTGTATGAATCCGGACCTCCACCAGCGTCGCACCCGGGAATACTTCCAACCGCCGAAACGAGGTCCAGGCATCGCGGCCATCGTCCTCATCCACCACCATGCTCATGCGATGGTTCGGATGCCGCGCCAGCGCGGCTCGAATCTCTCCTTTTTCGTGGGGGAGCTCCCCACACGCAATGGCATGATAGACTTTGTGCACCTCCCGAGCCTTGAACTGATCGGAGAGCGCGACGTGCGTGAAGTCATTCTTGGCCACCACGAGACAGCCACTGGTATCCTTATCGATCCGATGGACAATACCGGGGCGCTCCACGCCACCAATGCCGCTGAGCTGTCCACGGCAATGGTGCAGCAAGGCGTGCACTAGGGTCTGCTCCTCCTCTCCCGATGCAGGATGCACCAGCAGACCGGCGGGCTTGTTGAGCACCAGCAAATCTTCATCCTCGAACAGGATGTCCAGCTTCAGGTCCACGGGACGAAGCTCCGCCGGACGGGCCTCGGGGAAATGAACCGTGATCTGATCCCCTGCGCGCGGGGAGTAAGTCAGCTTCGACGGCTTGCCATTCACCTGCACGTGAGCCTCCTCGATGAGGCGTTTGAATGTACCACGCGATACGGCGGGAAACCGGGTTCGCAGGTAAACATCCAAACGCTCTCCGGGAAGGGATACGTCTACCGCGATCAGGTGAGTGCGTTCGTCCATGGGTGCGGAAACCGTCAAGATTTTCCAGACGTTCTGGGTTCAGGATCCTCTGATTGGAGGGAGAACAGAAACAGGAGGGAGACCCCGCAACAAATCGCGCTATCCGCCACATTGAAAGCAGGGAATCCCGCCTCCAAATCCACGCTCCCTAACCCGACACCCCTGCGCTCCACATAAAAATACAGGAAGTCGATGACATGATTGACCCGCAACCGGTCGAGCAAATTGCCGGCGATGCCACCGGTAATGAGGCCGAGCGCGATCTGTCCGCCCAACCGGTGAGCCTCAAAATAATGTCGTTTCCAGATCAAAGCAAAGATGGCCACCAGGGCTATCGCAGCGAGGAACCCATTATTCCCGTGAAACATGCTCCATGCCGCGCCCGTGTTGCCCCAATGGACCAGCTTGAAAAAGCCGGGAATGAGAACTCGCTCTGCATTGAGCTCCAACCCCAGGCCTTTCACGACCGCAAGTTTGGAGACCTGATCCAGCAGAAAGATGGACCCAGCCACCAAGGCGATACGCTGATTTTGATTGAGGGGCATCACTCTCCTCCCAGCGCCGGACGGGTCTTTTGACCAGGGTGAACTCGAACGACTGCCGTACCGGAGAGCAGATCATGAAGCCCTCGACGGTCGGTCCTTAGAAGCAAGGTGAGGTATCCTAGATTGAATGGCAACTCACAGAAAAGACGCCCGAAGAAGCGCATCGCTGCCGCGAGGTAGCCAACCCGCCCGCCGTCCGACGTGACCACTCGGATACCGGCCATCATCTTGCCCGGGGTCGCCCCGAACCCACCCACAAAGACCACCTCGAAGCACAGCCGACAAACCTGGAGGAAGAACAGTAAGGGGTTGTTTTGACGCGCAAATTCCAAGACATCGTCGAGCTTCCCCCCCTCGGGAGCAGGCTTGACTTCCACTCCCCACCAGGCGGCCACAACCGGCCACAGAAGACTGCCTAAGAGGTAGATGAGGAGGATGTCGGCTACAAATGCACCGAAGCGACGCCAGGCTCCGGCCGGCACCATTTCGACCGCATTAACCGTGGCTTTATCGGCGGGAAGAACCCGCTCAAAGGAGCCGGTCAGCTCAGGAAGCCGGCCCGCCTCGGTCCAGCGTCCCGTCTCGGAGGACCACACCAAAGTCGCAGGAAGCAGGCGCCCATCGAGCACCCAGGCTTCGAGCTCCGCCAACGTTGTGGGACCATACTCTTGGCCATCACCACCGATCATTTTGTATGTCATTTCCATTCCCGCAGCCACTCTCCATAATCGGTAGCCCAGGGAAAGACAAGGAAGTCTCGGCGGACCCGAGCCTCCCATTTGAGATGATAGACTTTAGTTTCTCGATGGGTTGCCCGGGGGAGGCTGACGCGTTGAGGGGTGATACGACCGCCTTACAACTCCGGTCGATGGCCGATGGCGAATCCCAAATGAGGAATCCGGAAGCTTGCCCTAGGCCATCCCATGTGGTTCAGTACCAGCGTATTTTCCTTGAATGTCCATCCCGATAATTTTTTGTCATGAGCAGTCCAACTGCAATTAAGTTTGGCACGGACGGCTGGCGCGCGGTGATTGCCGAAGAGTTTACCTTCGCCAATCTCGAACGGGTTGCCCAAGCGACGGCGGCCCACTGGAACCATCATCCTTTGCCCGATTGTCAGCAACGCGTGGTGGTGGGCTACGATCGGCGGTTCCTCTCCAACGAATTTGCCCTGCGCACCGCCGAAATTCTAGCTGGCAACGGCTTCGATGTGCTCCTGACTTCCCGGCCCACCCCAACCCCGGCTGTATCCTATTTGGTCAAGAAAGAGCAGGCCATCGGGGGCGTGATGATCACCGCCAGCCACAACCCGGCCATCTTCAATGGCTTCAAATTGAAGGCCGAGTTCGGTGGCTCGGCCGAAACCGCAGTCTGCCAGGCCATCGAGGCACGACTGGATGAAAGCCCAGTTCGGGCTACTGACCTGTCAGAGGCGAAACGGAGCAAACAGATCCGTGTCCTGGACCTCATCCCGACGCATCTGCGTGCCATCAAACGCCTGGTCGACTTTAAGCTCATCGCCCGCTCCAAAATACGCTTCGCTCACGACGCCATGTATGGCGTTGGAGCGGGCTGCTTCGAGGAATTGCTGGGGGGCACCAGCTGCGAAGTCACCACGCTCAACTCCGCCCACAACCCGTCATTCGGCGGCATCAACCCCGAACCCATCGCCAAAAACTACACCGCCAGCTCCGCCTGGCTGCGCAAGCATCCCCATGACATCTGCCTCGTGACCGATGGCGATGCGGATCGCGTGGGCGGCATGGACGGGCGAGGCAATCCGCTCTCAACCCACCAACTCATTTGTCTGCTGCTGCTGCACTTCATCCATCACCGACGCGAAAAAGGCCGAATGGTGAAAGCGTTGACCACCACTTCCATGGTGGAAAAGATCTGTGCTGAATACGGCCTGGAGTGCACTGAAACCGCAGTAGGTTTCAAATACGTCGCGGCGGAGATCATGAAAGGCGGGGTGCTGCTCGGGGCCGAGGAGAGCGGTGGCATCGCCTTCCCCGGTCATGTCCCGGAACGGGATGGGATACTCGCGGGCCTCATGCTATTGGAGATGCTCGCCACCGAGCGTCAGCCTCTCACCAAGATGCTGGCGGGCCTGGAGCGAAAGTATGGACCTCATCGATACGCGCGTATCGACACCCGATTCCCCTTGGAAAAACGGGCCGCCTTGATGGATTTCTGCCGGTCCAATCCCCCCGAACGCCTGCTCCGCTCTCCCGTGTGCGAGGTCAAAGCCTACGATGGCGTCAAGTTCATCGCTCGAGATGGGTCCTGGCTGATGCTTCGGGGCTCCGGGACCGAACCGATCCTCCGCATCTATGCCGAGGCTCCCTCCGATGCCGCAGCTCAGAAACTGCTGAAGGTCGGGACGATGCTGACCCAGCAGGTCTAGCAGCAAACAAGCGAGCGACGCCGACGCCGTCACCCTTCTAAGGTAGGGAGAGACTCCGTCGAGCCCACTATGGCCCCAGGCTCCCCTCAAGACCAAGGGCTGCCCCGATGAGGACATCACGCGACATCGATTCACCCTTGTGGCTCCTCGTTCGCCGAAGCCAAAGCGGAGACGTGTCTCCGCACTCCATAGAGGCCTGCCCCTTCTTGTGAGCCTTGGGCAATTCCGGGCACCCTGCCAGAACGGTCGGTTCAGGGCGAGCCGGTCGACAGGTAGCCACCGGGCGCCAGTCGGGGTAAATAAGCCTGAGGAGGCGAATAACCGACCCGCGAACCACCCCAGAAACGGCCGCAAAAGACTCATCGCTCCCAGCGCCAATCTTCTGCGGCCGTTTGTGGCCGTGACCCGAGACCTAACGTGTCACGAGGCGATAGTAGCCCATCGCCTGGTCTGTCGGAACAACGAGGACGCGCCGTCCGTTTTGCTCGCGAGGCGTTTCCACCACCGCTGTCCAGGCTCCATCGCCCAACGAGGCCCGATGCTCCAGAGCAGCGCCCGAAGCAACCGCCCAACTCAGCTCCAAGCCGTTGCTCGATATGCTGAATCCCAGCTTCTCGGCAGCCGCGGCGCCCAGGGCCTCAGCGAAGCTCGCCGCTACACGGACGGAATCCACCCATAACTCGCCGATACCATCCGCCTGCCGGAAGGACCAGTTGCTCACCTTGATCGGCGCAGGCTCATCGCCAGCCACTACCGAAGGGTCGCTCTCGCTCGTTGGGTTTAGCCAGAGCTGAGCTCGACCGCTGGTCAAATTCTGCTTCAGTACCAAGGTGACGTCCTCACCCACCGCGGCCTCGTAGGGCGCATACACCGGAGACTCCGCCCCTGCAGCCACACCAAAACGAAAGTGACCAGCGGCAGCTTCCTTAGCGGCCAGGTAGAGCCGACCTCGAAATCCGCTGCGATCATCCCGGAAGTGCGCAAAGAAGCCGCCCGATGCCGCCGGTAGATCCAGGCACCGCAAACGCAGCGCCGCATACAAGATCGTACCAGAAGCCTCGGCGTACGGGCCACCTGTGAGCAACGCACTCACGTCCTCTGCCTTCTTTTCCGAAAGCCGCAGATGCCCGGACTGGACGACGATGTTGGTGGGGCTACCACCTTCCGGAGCATGGATCGTCCACGCTCCAGTCGGATCGATCAACGAACCGTCATCGGAGGCGAACGCTTCCGAAAGCACCACGCCCAGTTGCGGATAGACCGTCACGCTGACTCGATTCGACAAGGTGTGGGTTCCATCGGTGAGCAAGACCATGATCTGGCTGTCTCCACTCTGGTCGGCCGCCGGCCTTAACGAAAGCCGCCGAGAAGACGCCCGCCCGGACCATCGAATGGAATCAGCGGGGAAGAGCTTGGTGTTGGAGGACTGCGCCATGATCGTGAGTTGCTCCGGCTGCGACTCTCGATCAGACACCAGAAACTCCAACGAACCCGATTCGCCGTTGACTGGAATCTCCACACGACTTGGCCCCGTCAAGGAAGGAGCTCCCACCGTCAATCGAAAGAGCGACGCGGAACTCTTGAGCCCATCGCTGACCGTCAGGGTCACGTCCGCCACCCCTTGCGCATCTGGATTCGGCGCCAACCGTAGGGACCGTTCAGCACCCGTGCCCTGGAACGCGGCTCCCTTGGCCGACAACACTTCCGGATTGGATGAGGTCAGCGTGACCCGGAGTTGCCCCGGCTCCGACTCAGCATCCTCAACCCGGAAGGGGATCGGCCCAACTGGCTGGTTCGCGCCGGTGCTTTGATCGGCGATGCGGCTAATCGTGGGAGGGGTGTTCAGCCCCGCGACGTCCCCGAACTCCGTGCCGACCAGCAGATCGTCAAGCAGCATCGTCCCCATCCCGTCGCCGCTCGCGAGGGATTGCCGCAGAGCCACCGCGCTGATGCTCGCCGCGCGGTTCACATCCGACGCCTCGGCCCGGCGTGCGGTGTCGGCCTCACCGGTGGGGTCGATCCACAGCGTCGAGCCGGTCGGACTTCCCGCTTGGTAGCGAACCACCAACCGATGCGAAGTTGTCAGCAGGAAAGTTTCGTCGACATAGACCGCCGCGGCACTCCCGTTCGCGATTCCAAACTTGAACCGGCCGGGCGCCACCCCGTTGGTGGAGACGAAGACTCGGGCCTTCTGGGTGCTGCCCCCGTCCTTAAGGTGGAAGAAGAATCCACCATCGCCGGACGGCACCGCCCCTAAGTTCACCACAAAGCTCGCATACAGCACCCCCTGGTTGTAAGGACCTCCCGGCAGGGGTGCGTTGACATCCTCCGATTCGAGCTGAGTCAGGCGAACACTTCCGTCAATGACACTCAGTTGCTGAGGCGTGCCTCCGTGGGAGACCCAGGCTGAACCTGTCGCTTGAGAAAGCGGACCATCCGGATAGTTGAACCGATCGCTGAAGAGCACTCCGGCCGACGCTGGAATGGCCAACAGTAGCAGCATAGAACTGAAACCTATCTGTTTCATGTGTTTGATATGTATTGTGTTTGATGCCTGAGAAAGCGGGCTCCACACCACGCCTTACCAGACAAACCTCCTATTCCTTGTATCCATCCACTCCAACGCGCGGGGCGTTTTCGCCGATGAACGGGCAGGCCTATACCCCGGCTGCGAACAGGATCACAAGAGAAAAGTGAAAACCGCGGGGTAGAAGTAAGACGGAAAGCGAGGGCGCTTCCGACCTATGGAGTGCTGTAGCCCTCTCTAAGCAGCTTGTAACGAACCGACGGAGTCGGTAACCCCTTTTACCACCCACTTCCCCTCACACCACCGCCGCACCCGCCACGCCCTTCGACTGTATCAAGATTCGAAAAGCGTGGCCCAGATGAGATGGATGAACCAGCGTTTGAAACTGGCGTCGCTGCGCTGGCGTCCAGTCGGCAAATACACCACGCGACAACGCCTCGGTAACCCACCGAGCCAGACACTCGCCCTGACGCGCCAGATCTTCTGTCACCAAACCCTGAGCCTCTCCGGAGGACGCGACCGCGGAGAAATTAACATGAGCGGTGAGGTCCTGTGTGCCGGGCTCAGCGAGCACATCGTCGATGACACGATGGTCTCGATAAGCCCGGAGTGTTCCGCGGGTTCGTTCCGGCCGAAGCAGCTCCGCCGAGGTGAGACCGTAGTCGCAGGCGATCATCCAACCCACGTCCAGCGTGCCGGCGGCTGCCGCCCACCAATCCAGCGCCTCTGGACAAAGCTCCACCGTGAACCCATTCGGGAGCACTTGGGCGAGTTCCGACGGAATGAGCAGTCCGGCCCGGGCCAGCTCCGTCTCGATGTGAATCCGTGGTTCGGGAAGATCGACCCAGACGAAGCGATTCTCGATCGGGCTCCAATCAACCCCGCGCTCGCGCCAGCGGCCGGAGTCCGAGTGCCATCGAATGACATGGACGGGGAACGCGTCGAGCAGTTCGTTGGAAAAGAGAACCCCGCGCAACCGAGGCAAATTCTGCAGCGCCTCCACCCAACGCACACGCGGGGCGTACTCGGCCAGCTGATTCTGCTGGCGCTGCTCCCGCACCGGCGAGGGTTCCACGATCCAGTAAGTCAGGGAGGCGAACAGCGCCGGTTCGTGTTTCCTGAGCCAGGCGAGGATGTCACCGGCGAGCCGACCGTCGTGGGCACCGCACTCCACCAGGTGGGTTTCGCCGGGCTGAATCGATTTCAGCCAGGTAGCAAAACGGCAGCCTAAAATCTGACCAAAGACATCCCCCACGCTGACACTGGTAAAGAAATCTCCAGAACGGCCGATTGTCCTGTCGTGGGTCTCGTAATAGCCGAAAACTGGGCAATAGAGAGCGAGACTCATGAAGCGGGCAAATGAGATCGGGCCGGATCGGAGGATTTCCTCCCGCGCTTGGGATTCAAGCAAAGGCATCGGGCTCTCTTTCTGCGGATCGGCGGTATCTCATTTGCTTAACACTGCACTGGGCGACACTTATGGCAAAAATCGACGCATTCTTCAACCTGATGATGGAGCAGAAGGCCTCCGACCTGCACCTGTCTTCAGGGAACCCCCCGATTCTTCGCATCAACGGCGAACTGGAGCGGGTGGATTATCCCCCGCTTGAGAGCGATCAGCTCAAGGGGTTACTCTACGAAATCACCCCTGAGTTCAAAATCAAGCAATTCGAGGAAACCGGCGACGTCGACTTCGGCTACGAAATCCCGAACGTCTCGCGCTTCCGCGCGAATTTTTACAACCAGAAGAACGGCGTCGGGGCTGTCTTCCGACAAATCCCAAGCAAAGTCCTCTCCTTCGAGGACTTTGAAAAGTTCGATGCCCCGCTTCCCCCCGTGCTCAAAAAGTTCGCGATGCTCCATCGCGGCCTGGTCCTCGTCACCGGCCCCACCGGCTCCGGCAAATCGACCACTCTGGCTGCGATGGTCGACTACGCGAATAAGAACCGGAAGGATCATATCCTCACCGTCGAAGACCCCATTGAGTTCGTCCATGAGAGCAAGAACTCCCTGGTGAACCATCGCGAGGTCGGCCTGCACACGAAATCATTTTCCAGCGCGCTCAAAGGCGCCTTGCGCGAAGACCCCGACATCATTCTGGTGGGGGAAATGCGCGACCTGGAGACCATCGAACTGGCCATCACCGCGGCCAGCACCGGCCACTTGGTCTTCGGAACACTGCACACTCAGAGCGCGGCCAAGACCGTTGACCGTATCATCGACGTGTTTCCCGCCGACCAGCAGAACAAAATCAGAGCCACTCTCTCCGAAGCGCTCCGAGGCGTCGTGGCTCAAAACTTGTTCAAACGCATCGACAAGAAGGGACGGGTCGCCGGACTGGAGATCCTGGTGTTCACCACCGCCATCGCTAACCTGGTGCGCGAGGGAAAAACGCATCAGCTGCCCGGCATGATTCAAGTCGGCAAGAAGCTGGGCAACCAGCCACTGGATGATTCCATCATGGAACATCTGCGCATGAAGCGCATCTCCCCAGAGGACGCCTACGACAAGTGCCTCGACAAGAAGAAATTTCGCCCCTTCCTCACGACCCCGCCCTTGGACGACGATATCTAAACTAAGCGGACCTCAGATCGCCACCACCGAATCGATCCTCATTCTCAGAACCCAAACCATCCATGCGCCGCAACGAACTCGACTACTTCCTGGGGTCCCTGCTGGAATTCGACAAGAACGTGTCGGACATCATCATGACTGTCGGCCGACCGATGCAAGTGGAGGTGCACGGGATGCTAAATCCGGTTCCCATCAGCCCATTCATCGAATCTCTGACGCCGTTTCAGACCGAAATGATCGCCCTCAACCTGATGGGCGGGAGTAAACGTTTGACGGAAGATCTATTGAAGTACGGCGCGTGCGACACCTCCTATTCGCTAGGAAGCAGGGCTCGCTTCCGGGTGAACATTTTTTCACAACGCGGAAGCATCTCCATCGTTCTGCGGAAGCTCAACGCGCATATCCCGGAGTTCAAGGACCTCTGGCTACCCGAGGTCATGTTAAATGCGGCCAAGGAAAAGACCGGGCTCGTGCTCGTGACCGGTGCAACTGGATCGGGAAAGACCACCACGCTGGCGTCGCTGATCAACAATATCAACTCAACCCACCCCATTCACATCATCACACTGGAGGATCCGGTAGAGTTCATTTACGAGCAGAAGAAGGCTACCATCAATCAACGCGAGTTGGGGACTGATTTCGACACCTTTTCGAGCGGATTGCGCGCCGCGTTGCGACAGGCGCCCAAGGTCATCCTGGTCGGCGAAATGCGGGATCGTGCTACAGTGGAGATCGCCCTGAACGCCGCCGAAACCGGCCATCTCGTGTTCAGCACGCTGCATACCATTGATGCCGGACAAACGATCAACCGCATCCTGGGCATGTTCGAACAGGAGGAGCAGGAGCAAGTACGCCTCCGGCTCGCCGACACCCTCCGCTGGGTCTTCAGCCAACGACTCATTCCGAAGGTGGGGGGAGGACGGTTTCCGCTCATCGAGATCATGGGCAACAACATGCGAACGAAGGAAACGATCGTCCTCGGAGAGAGCGAAGGAAAATCCTTCTACGAGATTATTGAGGCGAGCAACACTTTCGGTTGGAGGAACTTCGACAATGCCTCACTCGAAGCTTACAAGGCCAATGTCATTACCGAGGAAACCGCCATCGCCTACTGCAGCCGACGGGGTGTCGTCGCTCGTGGCATCGACCTCATTAAGAAGGGACGAGGTGAAATGGTCGGCAAGGGCAACGACCTCCGGATGGCTCCGGGAGCGGAGGGCACTCCGGATCGTCCCGCCCCCAAACCACTGCCACCCCTGCCTGGGACCATTAAACTCAAAATGTAATTATGCCGAGCGACTTTGATTTCATTACGACGAACGATCGCCCGGCCTTGCTGGGAATTACGAACACGCCCGTGCTGGAAGCCATCCAGGGGGCGCTTTCCCAACTGGGTTACAAAATCCACACCACCCAAAACCACGGCGAGTTTCTCCACCGCTTCAATCAGGTTCCCTACCAGGTCACCGTATTGGATGAAAACTTTGGAAATTGCAGCCTGGAGACCAACGAGAGCTTGCACGCTTTGCAGTCCATGGCCATGGCCACTCGCCGGCATACCGTGGTCGTGCTGATCGGGGCATCATTCGCGACGTTCAACCCCATCCAGGCCTTTCAATTCGGTGCGCATGCCGTATTGAATCCGAATGAGCTCTTTTTGGCTCAACAGCTCCTCGAGAAGGCCGTCGCCGACAATGATATCTTCATGCACACCTTCCGCGACGGGCTGAGAAGGCTGGCCTGATAGGGGGAGTGACGAGTGATGAGTGATGAGTTCCCGAGGGGGACTCGTCCTACAGACGAATTTCGGTTGTCGCTTCTCCTGACGAAACCCTAGCGAAGGCGGACCGCATTCGGGCTACTCATCACTCGTCACTTTCTCTATTTTCAACCCATGGGATCTTGCTTAGAGTCTTGGTTTGCGCCGTCCCATGGAAGCGATCACGAATATTGCAGCTTACAAGTTTGCCCGGCTCGCCGAGCTAAAGCCTCTGCGCGAGCGACTCCTCCGTTTGTGCCGAGGCTGGGGCCTTAAGGGAACCATCCTGCTGAGCACCGAGGGCATCAACCTCTTTGTCGCTGGCTCTGCCGCTTCCATCGATCTCCTGCTTCACGAACTCCGGAACATTCCCGGACTGGCCGAGCTCACGCCGAAGATCAGCGAAAGCGACCACCAGCCGTTCTCCCGAATGCTGGTCCGCATCAAGAAGGAGATCATCGCCTTCGGGGTGGAAGGTATCGACCCCGCTCAACGGACCTCTCCGAAACTCGACGCGCGAACTCTCAAACAGTGGCTGGATGAAGGTCGCCCCATCACCCTGCTCGACACCCGGAACGACTACGAGGTGAAGCTGGGAACTTTCAAGGGAGCGCTCCCCATCGGGGTCAATCATTTCCGCGATTTTCCCGCGGCGGTCGACAAACTGCCCGGAGCGATGCGCGAGCAGCCCATTGTGATGTTTTGCACGGGCGGGATCCGATGCGAAAAAGCCGGCCCCTTCATGGAAAGCCGCGGATTCCGTCAGATCTTCCAACTCGATGGCGGCATCCTGAAGTATTTCGAGGAATGCGGCGCCGCACATTACGAGGGAGAATGTTTTGTTTTTGATCAACGGGTCGGTGTGGATCCCAGCCTGCACGAAACCGAGTCGACCCAGTGCTTTAACTGCCTGACTCCCCTGACTCAGGATCAGCAGGAGGATCCTCGCTACCAGCCCCCCGTCTCCTGCCCGTACTGCTTCCGCACGACCGAGGAACGACGGGCGGCCGAGTTGGCGGTTCGGCAACAAGCCATCTCGCAGGCCTGCCATCCCTTGCCGGGCAGCACGCCCTACGACAATTATCGTCCATTGAATGTTCCCCCGAACCTGGACGGCATGACCGTGGTTGAGTTCGTGGCCCGGCTATTGCCGCACGTGCCGCTGCCCGAGTGGGAAAAGATCGCCAGCCAAGGGCGCCTGGTGGATGTCGACCGTCGTTCCGTCGCCCCATCGCACCCAGTGCGCGCCGGCGAGCGGTACTGGCATTGGATTCCCGAGACCATCGAACCGCCGGTGAGCTCCGATATTCGTCTCGTCCACGAGGACGAGGCACTGATCGTGATTCATAAACCGGCACCCTTGCCGCTGCATCCCTGCGGCCGATTCAACCGAAACACCCTGCAGCATATCATCCAGCTGGCCTATCGTCCCCAGAAGCCGCGCCCAGCGCATCGGCTGGACGCCAACACCACCGGGCTAGTGGTGTTCACTCGCACCCGAGCGTTCGCCAGCCTCGTACAGCCCCAATTCGCGCGAGGCCAGGTGGAAAAAAAATACCTCGCTCGCATCCAGGGACACCCGATGCAGGATCGCTTCGCTTGCGACGCCGCCATTAGCGACGAACCGGGGGACCTGGGAGCGCGAGAAGTCGACGAGGAGAATGGTCTCGAGGCGCGAACCGAGTTCACCGTGCTCGTACGTCTAGCGGATGGCACGACGCTCATCGAGGCCCGCCCACTCACCGGACGCACGAATCAGATCCGAGTCCACCTTTGGGAGCTGGGTTTCCCCATTAGCGGCGATCCGGTCTACCTGCCGAACCGGGCACGCGGCAATACGCAGACCTTATCACTCACCGATCCCCCGCTCTGCCTCCACGCGTGGAAACTAGGATTCAAGCATCCCGTCACGCGTCAGCTAGTTGAGTTCACCGCCCCGCAACCCTTGTGGGCTGCGGAAGCGGCGATTCACTGAAACCGGAGAGGGACCGAGCCCGTTAGCCTCTTGGGGGCTAAGGCTGCACAGCCGGGGCAGCGACCACCGGCAGGCGCTTGATCATGATCGCTTCGACGATTTTCTTCGCGAGATCGGGCTTGTCCACCAGCGCTTGCCGCGCGGCTTCCTTGCCCTGACCGATCAACTCGCCCTGGAACTGCAGCCAGGCGCCCTTCTTATCCACCACGCCATTGGCAATGCCGACATCCAGGATGCAGCCCTCCTTGTTGATGCCGTGATTATAGATGATTTCGAACTCCGCTTCCACGAACGGCGGGGCCACCTTGTTCTTCACCACCTTCACTTTCACCTGGTTACCGAGCACATTGCCAGCCGCGTCCTTGATGGCATCCTTCCGACGAATGTCCAGACGAACACTCGCGTAGAACTTGAGGGCTTTTCCGCCAGGAGTCGTTTCCGGGCTGCCGAACATCACTCCAACTTTCTCACGGAGCTGGTTGGTGAACACGCAAAGCGTCTTCGCCTTGCTGAGAATAGCGGTCAACTTTCGAAGCGCCTGGCTCATCAAGCGGGCCTGCATGCCCATGGTGGCCATGCCCATCTCCCCTTCCAACTCCGCCTTGGGTACCAGCGCCGCCACGGAATCCACCACGATCACATCCAGGGCATTCGAGCGCGCCAAGGTTTCACAAATAGTCAGTGCTTCTTCTCCGCTGTCAGGCTGGGAGATCAGCAACTCATCAATATTGACCCCCAGCTTGCGGGCATATTGGGGATCGAGTGCATGCTCCGCATCGATGAAGGCGGCCAAACCGCCCGCCTTCTGAGCGTTGGCAATCACGTGCAGCATCAGGGTCGTCTTACCCGAGGACTCCGGACCATAGATTTCGACAATTCGGCCGCGGGGCAACCCGCCCGCGCCCAGGGCGAGATCCACCGACAAGGCACCCGTCGGGATGACATCAATCTTCATCTGAGCCCCGGCATCCCCGAGACGCATGATGGCGCCCTCACCGAACGACTTGGTAATTGTGGCAATGGCCGCATCCAGGTCGCGTTGCTGGGCAGCGCTCAAGCTACGAACAGCGGGATCGAGTTTGGATTCAGCGGGCGGGTTCTTCTCTACAGCAGTCTTTGGCGGCATACGATTCGATTCAGTTAACGTTGCGTTGTTCGATGGAGGCAATCGTTCTCGGTTGTCTCGCTTCAGTCAATCCTGTGACGGCAATAAATCGCTCGCCTGCGCGCGACCGTTAAATCTGCATGAGCGACAAGGGATTCCGCCGACGTCCTAGGTCCGATGGACTCCCATCCACCCCGGAGAAACCTCCCCAAGATCAGAGTTGCCATCGGGAGCAAAACCTCCTCAGTTTTGCGCCAGCCGCCGGAACGCACCCGGAACGGCCAGACCAGCGACGATTAGCGAAGCTCGCCCCAGGAGTCAACCTAAAGTGGGTGAGCGTAAAGAATCCCTCGGCGCTTCGCGACGCAGGCAGACATATGGAGTCGACCGCGACGCGGTCCGAAGAGGTTTACAGTTCTGATTTCCGGCAGCCCTCTGCCGCTTTGGTCCCCTCGACGGAGTCGAGATCCCCTGCCTCACCCGGAAATAATCACAACCATTTCCACCTCCCCTGCACCGCTGGCTTGGCAAACCTCAGAACATTGCTTTAGTATGCTGGGAATTACTGACCCATGATGCTACGTCCATTCATACTCGTGCTTCTAAGCGTGGGAAGCCTGCTGGCTCAAAACGGCGACAAACCCGGCGAGACCCAGGCCGTAAGGATCCCGGCGGAGAAAATTCCCCCCGCCCCGGTCCTGACCCCGGCTGAAGCCATCAAGACGTTCAAGGTCCCGGCTGGCTTCGAGGTGCAACTGGTGGCTAGCGAACCGCTCATCCAAGCCCCGGTGGCCGCGCAGTTTGACGCCGACGGGCGTCTCTTTGTGCTCGAGATGCGCGGCTTTATGAACAGCCCGGATGCTGCTGGGGAGGACCAGCCGAACGGCCAGGTCGCCGTGCTAGAGGACACCAATGGCGACGGAACCATGGATCGCCGAACGACGTTTCTGGATGGACTCCTGATGCCGCGTACCATCTCACTGTTCCGGGATGGCCTCCTGGTGGCCGAACCGCCCCAGCTCTGGTTCTGTCGCGATACCACTGGCGACGGCAAGGCCGACGAGAAAGTCCCACTGTTCAACGACTACGGGGACCGGAAGAACCCGGAACACACCGCCAATGGCCTGGTCTTGGCCATGGACAATTGGTACTACAATCTCTACCACACCTGGCGCTACCGATTCCAAGGCGGCCATTGGGAACGCGAACCGATCCCCAACCGAGTGCAGTGGGGCATGGCACAGGATGATTTCGGCCGACTCTTTTTCACCTCCAACAGCGATCTGCTGCGCGGGGATCTCTTCCCTTCGCACTACGCCGGACTGCGAGCACCCACCGCTCGTCTCAGCTTCCTCAACTACCCTGTGGCCCGCGACCAAGCTGTGTGGCCAGGCCGGATTAACCCGGGCGTGAACCGGGGCTATCAGCCTCAAACCTTGCGCGAGGACGGACGTCTCTCAGTCTTCACCGCCGCCTGCGGCACCACGATTTATCGCGGCGATCAGTTCCCGGAGGATGTTCGAAATGATGCCTTTGTCTGCGAGCCGTCGGGCAACCTGATCCGACGTCAAGCGCTGCACGACACCGGTGGATCAGTGAATGGCACCAACGCCTATCCCCAGACCGAGTTTCTGACCTCGACCGATGAGCGATTCCGTCCGGTGAACCTGCTCAACGGCCCCGATGGCGGGCTCTACATCGTCGACTTCGCTCGCGGAATCATCCAGCATCGCATCTACCTTACCAGCTACCTGCGCAAGCAGGCGGAATCCCGCGGGCTTCAAGCCCCCCTCGACCTCGGCCGGATCTACCGTGTGGTTCACCGCCCGTCGACGGCGAAACGCACGCCAAAAATGTCCGGCTTGAGCGCTTCGGAACTCGTCGGGTTACTGTCTCATCCCAACGGTTGGTCGCGGGATACCGCGCAACGATTGCTGGTCGAAAAGGGTGACACTTCCGTCGTGCCTGCGCTGGAGAGTTTGGCCCGGGGGAGCGCCGATGTTCGGGCGAAGCTGCATGCCCTTTGGACATTGGAAGGCCTGGGCCGCGTCAGCGCGTCACTGGTCCAAGCTTCGCTGAAGGATCCTCATCCCCAAGTGCGCCGAGCCGCCTTGCGCCTGTCGGAACCCGTGCTGCGCGAGACCGCGGATCTGAAGCCTTCCGCCACTCGAAGCCAGGTTGTGAATGCCTTAATGAATGGCTCGACCGAGGTGCGCGTGCAGGCGGCGCTCTCGCTCGGCACTCTGAAGAACCACAAGGAGGTGCAGACCGTCATGACGGAGATGCACGAGATGACCGGATCTGAGTGGGTCAAGCAGGCGCTGGCGTTGGGCTTGGGCTTGATGGACCCGCAGACCAACACGGTCAATGTGGCCCAGCTTTCGGGCCTGACCGCCGACGAAAAGAAACGCTTCGCGGCCGGCAAGGAGATTTACATGATGGCCTGCGCAGCCTGTCACCAGCCCCACGGGCTTGGGCAGGAAGGCCTAGCTCCGCCCCTGTCGGGGTCTGAATGGGTATCGGGCAGTCCTGATCGCCTCGTCCGGATTGTGCTCCATGGCTTGCGTGGTCCCATCAAGGTCAAGGGTCAGATGTACCAGTTGGAGATGCCCACCATGGGTATTCTGGAAGATGAGCAGATTTCGCAGGTGCTGACCTACATTCGTCATGAGTGGGGCCACAGCTTCTCTCCCGTGGATGCCGCGAGCGTGAAAAAGATCCGTGATCAACACGGCACTCGCGAGGAAGCCTGGACCGAGACCGAGCTGCTGCGATTCAAGTAGTATTGATAGGGGTAGGAATGCGGGATTGACCGCACCCCTCCCTCCAAACCGGACTGGCGGATCTCCCGCATCCGGCTTACCAGTCAGTAGGGTCCACAGTGGGGCTGAAGCCTATTGAGTCGGGTATCCTGCCAAACTGAATAACCCGTGCTCTTCGAACCATCGGTTTTGGTACTCACGGTTTTCACGGCCCTTGCTAATCCCTCGACGTTTTTGTCGAAAGCGCAAGACGCTACGTA
>JAEUHE010000228.1 GCA_016793885.1 Verrucomicrobiales bacterium | reverse complement strand
TGGAGAAGACTTTTGGACAAAATTGTTTCTCCACTTCCCAACTGCAATGCAGTTGGAAGGCTCGAACCCAACTGGCTAAACCTAGGGGCATCTCCATGAGCGAACGCGACTCCAACTGCATGGATTGGGCTTTAGGCGGATCGGGCAACGAAGTAAGACCGCCCCCCTCCCCGCTTGTCACCCCTCACTTCGCCCTCTAGAGTCCGCCAGTGTTCGTCGATCGTCCCTGGAATAAGATCTCTTTGATCAGGCTGGCCTCCGGCCTCCTGATCTGCTTTGGCGTCAGCAGCCTGCTGCCGTTGCTCTTGGGGTCCTGGGTGGGCTCCTCGTGGTTTAGCCCAGGCGAGATCAAAGACCCCAAGCCGATCATCGAAGCCATCCTGCTCCGCTCCAACGCCCCGCCGGCACTCCACCGGGTTCTCGCCTCGTTGGCGGAGCCTGACCAGATCAGTACCCTGAGGAAGCTCAACCTCACCTCGGAAATCGCCGAGAGCAACGCTGTACCCTCGCTGTTGACCAATATACTCAGCCGAGCCTTGGCCGACCCTCGGCTGCGCAACGCCGAGCTTCTCAAGGAAATCGCGGCCAGCGACGCGACTCGCCGCTCGGTTCAGAATGCCAACTCCGAACTCGATCAACTGAGGGCCAATCGACTGGTGCTTCAAGAGGGTTTCCCCGGCACGCTCCGCCCCCTGACTCATCGCCAAGAACTCTCCTACCAATCGGTGCGGAGTTACCAGTTCCTGGCCGCCAACCTCGCACTGCAGATCGGTTTACTCTGGGTCATGACCCTATTTCTGCGGGACGAAGGGCTCTCCTGGGGACAATTCCTCCGGGGCTCCGCCGATCGCCCCCTGGCCAGCCTTCCGTTCGCCATCGGAGTCGGCGTCGGCTCAACGGGGCTGCTGCTCGCTGTCAGCGCCTTCTCCACCTGGGTATGGTCCCTCTTCGACCATGCCCCCCAAATCCAGCAGCCGCTTCTGATTCTTCAGCAATCATCCGGCCTCGTGGACAAGTTGTTCTTCACCTACCTCGCCATCGCCGGAGCGCCTTTCTTCGAGGAACTCTACTTCCGCGGTGTTCTCTACCCCACGCTCCGCCAATGGGGCTGGAAGCGAGGAGCCTGGATTCTTTCGGCAACGCTCTTCGGGCTGATCCATTTCGATCGCGAGAAATTCCTACCTCTCACTCTGTTCGCACTCATCCTCATCGCCGTCTACCACCACACCCGAACCCTCATCGCACCCATCGTCACCCACGCCACGTTCAACCTCATCAATTTTGTGCTCTTTGTAAACCAGGACGCGATTCGCCAAGCGTTCAAACGAAGTCCAGTCGCTCCATGAACGAATTCGAGCTGATCCGGATTCTGACCCAGGGACTCGCCACCAACGACTCGGTCCGAGTAGGCCCAGGGGACGATTGTGCCGTGATCGATCTGGCGGTTCCGGACAAGCAGTTCCTGCTGAAAACCGATGCGGTGGTCCAAGGGTTTCACTTCACTGCCGAAACGCCGCCGGAACAGGTCGGTCACAAGGCGCTGGCCCGCTGCCTGAGCGATCTGGCGGCCATGGGCGGCACTCCGTCGGTGGCGCTAGTCACCCTCGCCCTGCCGCAGGATTTCAAACCATCCGTGATCGAATCGGTCTACGCGGGCATGGAAGCCCTGGGTAAACGCCACGGTGTTGCGATCGTTGGCGGCGAAACCACCACGAATCCCGAACGAATGCTGCTCTCCATCGCGGTGCTGGGAAGCGTCCCCCGCGACCGCTACATCACTCGCCGCGGGGGGCAGCCGGGCGATGCCATTTTTGTCACGGGAGAACTCGGAGGATCACTGGAGGGACATCATCTCACCTTCGAGCCTCGCTTGACCGAAGGACGGTGGTTGGCGGAGCACTTCCGTCCCAACTGCATGATCGACCTGAGCGATGGCCTGGCGGGAGATCTCCGCCACCTGCTCCATGCGCCGGCGCTGGGCGCCGAAATTCTCCTAACGGCGGTGCCGATTAGTCGGGCGGCAAAACGGCGATCTCGAGCCGGCGACTCCGCCAAGGCTGCCTGGGTGGCCGCCCTCACCGACGGGGAGGATTTCGAACTACTCTTCACGGTGCCCAGTCGCCAAGCGGTGCCTCTCATGGATGCCTGGAAGACCGCCTTTCCGAGCACTCGGCTCAGCTGCATTGGCCGATTGCGCGCCGCGCCCGGAGTGGTCCTCCGAGACAAGCAGGGCATTCGCGAACTGAAGGAACATGGCTACGTTCATTTCTCATAGTCCGGAGGAGACGCTAGCTCTGGGAGCGAGTTGGGCCGATCAACTGAAGCCCGGCGACGTGATTGCCCTGCAAGGCGATCTCGGCGCCGGTAAGACCCAACTCGTCAAGGGCATCGCCCGCGGGCTGCGCGTGACCGAACGGGTCCAGTCGCCCACGTTCGCGTTGCTCAACGGTTATTTAACCGGACGCCTCCCCCTCCATCACCTGGACCTCTATCGACTTCAGAGCCAAGCCGATATTGTCCACGCTGGCCTCGAGGAGTATTTATTCAGTCCCGAAGGAGTCGCCGTCGTCGAATGGCCCGAGCGATGGTGTCAGCACAACGATCAGCTGACACGCCCGCCGGCTTGGAAATGGGTCACGCTCTCATCCGTGGACGAAGCCACGCGTCAGATTGTCTATGAAGGTTTTGAGTCTTGAGCTGTCATCATCGCGAAGATCAGTCGGCCTGGCCGAAATGGGTTCGTGCGCCAGCGCCCGCGAGGTGTGCTTGGAACCAGGTACCGATTTGCGGCGCACCGCAGCATTCAGCCTGATCGAGCAGGTGCTGGCTCCCGACAGCCAGCGAAACGAGATCGGCCGACTCGTGATTGGTTTAGGGCCGGGTTCCTACACCGGCATTCGCGTCGGCATCTCCATCGCCCAAGGATGGGCAGCAGCTCAACAGATCGAGCTGATCGGCGTACCGACGGTTGAGTTGCTGGTGGAGCAAGTGCGTCGAACCGGCATCACGGGGACAATCAACTTCGCCTTCGATGCCCAACGTGGCGAACTCTACCTGGCGCGCTATCGGTTTTCGGAGCAAGGCGTCGAGCAGGCTCACCCGCTTCAACTGGTTTCCGTAGCCGAGGCGACCCGTCGTCTCTCGGCGGGAGAGACGGTGACGGGACCTGATCTGGAGCGGCTGTTACCTCAATCGACGCCCCTCTTCCCCAGCGCCACGGTGCTGGCCGAACTGGGTCGGGTACGTTCACACTTTCAACAGCCCGAGGCGCTGGAACCCGTCTATCTGCGCGAGACCACTTTTGTGAAAATCGCGCCCCCTGGGCCGACACGGCCCACACTAGTGCGACTGTGAAGCGCACCAACATAGCAGGGTGAGAGTCCCTGTCAGGCCTATGTTCACCAGGCCTGTGACTGAAAGTAACCGCGGCACAGCAATGTGACCGTGGAGAGCAACTGGAAGTGAACTGCCAGTCCGTAA